>JANNHX010000352.1:0-5290 GCA_031404615.1 Chloroflexota bacterium | reverse complement strand
GCGCGGCACGCCCAGCAGCCCCGACCGGGCGCAGGATCCAGCGCGCCAGGAGCCCGGCCACGAGCAGCGCGACGCCGATCGCCGCGGCGGCCGCCGCGAGGAGCCCGATCCGCAGCTGGGCGAGCGCCGTCTCGATGGGTCCCGCGGGGAACACGAAGTACAGCTCCGGAGGGCCGACCTGGCGCCCGCCGACGACGAGCACCGGGGCTCCGGCCAGCTCCTGCCACGCGAACCCGAGCTCGCCCCGGGCGACGATCGCGCGCACGTCCGGCGAGACCGCGCCGAGCGCACCCTCCATGTCGTCGGGCTCGTAGGGTGCCCTGTTGCCGAAGTCCGCGAGCACGCGCCCGGACCCGCGCAGGGCGAACGCCGTGGGCAGCCCGCTCGCTTCGAAGGCTCGGGCATCGGTCGGGGCCGGGTCGGCACCCGGCAGCAGGACCGAGAGGTTGTAGTCGACCTGTTGACGCGCGTCGTCGATGGCCCGTGTGCGCAGCGATGCGTCGACGAACGCGTAGACCCCAAGCCCGATCGACGTCACGGTCACGGCCACGAGCGCCACGAGGGTGACCGCGAGCCTCGCCCGGATGCCGCCCATGCCGTGCCCTAGCCCTGACCCGTGACCCGGGCGGCCTTGTACCCGGCACCGCGCACGGTGAGGACCAGCTCCGGGCTCGCCGGATCCCGTTCGACCCGCGCGCGGAGGCGCCCGATCGCGACGTCCACGAGCCGCGAGTCGCCGAGGTAGTCATACCCCCAGACCCGGTCGAGGAGCACGTCGCGGGTGAAGACCTGGCCTGGGTGGCGCGCCAGCTCTACGAGGAGGTCGAACTCCGTGCGGGTAAGGGAGACGTCCGCGCCGTCGCGCTCGACGGTCCTCCCTGCCGTGTCGACGCGGAGCGGGCCGAGGCGGATCAGCGCGGTCTCGTCGGGGCCCGGCTCCGCGCGGCGGCGGCGCAGGGCGGCCCGCACGCGGGCGATGAGCTCGGGCATCTCGAATGGCTTGCGCACGTAGTCGTCCGCACCGCACTCGAGGCCCACGACGACGTCGATCGTGTCGGCACGGGCGGTGAGCATGACGACGGGCGTGGTGGCCTCGCGGCGGATGGCGCGGCACACCTCGAGGCCGTCGAGGCGGGGGAGCATGACGTCGAGCAGGACGAGATCCGGGCGATCGGCGCGCCAGGCTGCCAGACCCGCCTCACCGTCGGCGGCCGTCGCCACCTCAAATCCAGCGGCGCGCAGGCCCATGGCGACGACCTCGCGGATCGACGGGTCGTCCTCGACGAGCAGGATGCGGGCGTCCACGGCGGTCCGGCGGCTCAGTGGCCGCCGTGCTCCAGGCTGAGCTCGTGCAGGCGCGCGTCGCTGATGCCGAAGTGGTGGGCGATCTCGTGGCGGACGGTGTCCTGGACGCGGTCGCGGACGCCCTCTCGGGTCGCCGACGAGCGCAGGCACGGCCCGCGGTAGATCGTGATCCGTGACGGCGTCGTGGCATGATCGGCCCCGAGCGTCGAGCGGGGCACGCCCTGGTAGAGGCCGTAGAGCCCCGGGACGTTGAGCCGGCGCAGCTCGGCCTCGGTCGGCCACTCCTCGACGACGATCGCGACGGAGCCCAGGCGCTCGCGGAACGTCGCGGGCAGCCCGTCGATCGCCTCGAAGATCCAGTCCTCGAATGTCTCATCGTCGATCGGCTCGTCCATCGAGGGCAGCGTAGCCCCGTCCGCGCCGGCGCGCTCGGGCAGGGACGACGACCATGGCGAGAGACGCCTCCGTCCCGTGTCCTGGTGCCGCCGGGACGGGAGTTGGTGCCCGTCGGGTACCCTCCGAGCATGCCGAGCATCGGCGAGAGCCTGGCCGGGAGGTACCGTCTCGACGCCGTGATCGGCTCGGGCGGGTTCGCAACGGTGTTCCGGGCACACGACCTGCTGCTGGACCGTGACGTCGCCGTCAAGGTCCTGCTCACCGACGAGACGACCGACCCGGTCGTCGCCGCGCGGTTCGACCAGGAGGCCCGGGTGCTCGCCGCGGTCAGCCACCCGAACGTTGTCGCCATCCACGACGTGGCCCCGGGTGGACCGGGGGCCACCCAGGCGTCGTTCCTGGTCATGGACCTGTGCGAGGGCGGCTCCCTGGCCGACCGCCTCTCAGATTCAACGGGCGGGGCGCTCCATCCGGACGAGTTCGTCCCGATCCTCGAGGATGCGGCGGCGGGCATCGCCGCGCTGCACGCCATCGGTATCGTCCACCGTGATCTCAAGCCGTCGAACATCCTCCTGGCCCATGGTCGGGCGCTGATCGCGGACCTCGGGATCGCCGCCGCCGGTCCGAGCGAGCTGACCGCCGTCGGGACGACCATCGGCACCTTCGCCTATCTCGCGCCGGAGCAGCTCGCGGGCATGCCGGCAAGCCCCGCAAGTGACGTGCATGCCCTGGGGATCGTGGCCTTCCTCGGCCTCACCGGCGCGCTCCCCAGGCCGGCCCGGAGCGTCACAGAGGCGGTCGCCGCCAGCCGCCTGCCGGCCCGCGTGGTCTCCGCGCTCCAGCCTGGCCTCGGGCCGGCATTCGATGCGGTGATCGCGGGTGCGCTCGACGCCGACCCCTCCCGGCGGCCCACGGCGGCCGACTTCGGCGCTTCGCTCGCCGTGGCGCTCGAGCGCTGGCGGGGCACACCCGGATCCGTGGCGCCGCGGTGGGGGGCGCCGGTATCGGTGGCGCCGGAGGATGCGACCACCGTCGTCGACCTGGCGCTCCCGCGACACGACGGTCCGACCGTGGAATCGACCACGCCGCTGCACCGCGAGGCGCGGCTGGTCGTGCTGGTGGGCGTGCTGGCAGCCGCCCTCCTCCTCGCCCTGGCGGCCACCCTGCTCGGGAGGTTCGGCGAGTCCGGCGGTACGGATGCCGCGTCGAGCGCTGCTGCGAGCGCCGCGGCCTCCGTGACTCCACCGCCCACCGCAGGACCTCCATCCCCGTCCATGCCAACTCCTGCGGCAACTCCGGCACCGACCGTGGCAGCCGACGCCTACACAGAGGCCCACGCCGCGAGCGCCGGCATGCGTGCCGCGATCGCGGACGCCCGCGGGGCCGGTGGCCTGAACGGCCACAAGCCGAAGGACCTGGAGGGCCGCCTCGATCGGTTCGATCGGGCACTGGACAAGGGCGACCCGAAGGCCGCGCGCGAGGAGGCTGGCAAGGTCGCCGAGCAGGTCGCCAAGCTCATTCGCGAGGCATCCGTCGACGTGCAGGCCGCCGCCGGCCTCCAGACGGCCGCGGACCGCCTGGTTGCGGCGGCGAGCGCCCTTCCCGACTGACGCGCCCGGAGCACGCCCGGCGGGCCGCCCGGTCCGCGGCCGCGGTGAGCCGTGACGATCAGGACATGCCGAGCTCTGAGGCGGTCATGCGTTGCCGCAGATCGGAGACGGCGCCAGGCGCTGCGTCGCGGTAAACGTCGGTCGTCAGGTACTTCAGTCCGCTGTCGACCAGGAGGGTTACGACAGTCGCCGTAGGCCCCAGGCGTTGCGCGAGACGCAGCGCGGCCACCACGTTCGCACCCGATGAGGCACCCGCAAAGAGCCCTTCGTCGCGGGCAAGCCGCCGCGCCATCTCGTGGGCGTCGTGGGTCGTGACGGTCATGAACTCGGTCGCGTCGACCGGATCCCACATCGGAGGTGCAAACCCGATCCCGATCCCTTCGATCTCGTGCGCACCCGTCCACCCCGCGCTGAGGATGGGCGACTCGGCCGGTTCGACCGCCACGGTCACGATGTCGCCACGGTGCCGGCGCAGGGCCGCCGTCACTCCGTGGATCGAGTGGGCAGTACCAACGGAGTGGACGAAGGCATCGACGGTGCCGCCGGTCTGCTCCCAGATCTCGTCGCCCAGCGCTTCATACCCGCTCGCGGCGTCCCGGTTGTTGAGCTGGTCCACCCACCAGGCCCCGGTCTCGGAGGCGATCCCGCGGGCGACCTCGATCATGGTCCTGATGAGCTGTTCGGTGATCTGCCCGCCGTCGCTCTCGACGAGCGTGATCCGTGCCCCGAGCGCTGCCTGGTGGTCGCGCTTCTCCTGGCTGAACGCGTCGGACGTCACGATGTGGAGTGGATGGCCCTTGGCGGCGCACACGAGTGCCAGCGAGGTCCCCGTGGATCCGCCGGTGTATTCGACGACGCCCCCGCCGGGTCGCAGTCGGCCATCGGCTTCCGCAGCTTCGACAGCCGCCCGCGCCATCCGGTCCTTCATGGAGCCCGTGGGATTGGCGCCCTCCACCTTGACGAGTATCCGGGCCATGTCGGGCGAGACGACCCGGCGCAACTGGACGAGTGGCGTGCCGCCGATGCTGCCCAGGACATCCGGCACGGCCTCCGGGCCCACCGGCGCGGGTCGGGCGACGTCGATCGAGACATAGGTCTCGTCGCCCTCGACCCAGACATCGTGACCCGGCTGGAGCGCGAAGGCGTCGCCCGCCCCGTAGCGGAACGTCGTTCCATCCTGCTGGCGGCCGGCCATCATGCCGCTGATCACGTACCCGAAGTGCGGTGCCGGACACCACTCGAGACCCATCGGATGCCCGACGTCCCGAGACCAGACCCAGCCTGGTTCGAGGGTCGAGCGGCCGACGGTGCCATGGTCGAAGCGCGCAAGGTCGGAGCGGCCCCGCGGGAACTCGCGGGTCTCAAGCGCCTTGTCCAGCGACCGGATCTCGAAACCTCTGTCGCGCCTCTGTGTCATCTGTCGGACCTCAGAAGGGGACGTTCCTTGGATAGCTGCCGCATTCATCCGACGCATACCATACGGCGCTCCGTTGCGGGCTCGCACGACGCTGGGATTGATCCTGGACCCGGACACGGTCGGACGGACGGCCGGCAACCTGCACGTCGGCGGTCGCGGGTCGATGCGGGGGGAGATGGGAACATGCCGCCGTTTCGGTCCCGCCACTCCGCGCAGACCTTCGCGTCGCGCCCGCGCCGGAATCATCGATCCCCTGGGCCGCACGGGAACCCTCGCCGCATGCCTGCTGAAACGGGCCGGGCTCGCTGCCGAGACGGCGTTCTCGGTCGTGCGCACTGGACGTCGTGCGACCTCCCCGAGAGCGAGCCGATTGGATGCGGATCTCGCCAGCAAGGGTGTCAATGGCACGTCGATAACCCGAGCAGATTGCGCTCGCCTCCGCCGAGCTGTGTGCCCGGGGCTCCGCCCAGATGATGCTGCGCCGAACCGACGTTGAAGGTCGGGCCGATCAAGATGCCGCTTTCGTCGCCCGCACGTTTGGCGATGAACTCGGGGCAGATTG
>JANNHX010000351.1:0-1697 GCA_031404615.1 Chloroflexota bacterium | reverse complement strand
TCCATGGGCGCAGTGTCGCGCATCGGCGCCGCCGGCGTGACCCGGAACACCGGGTAGTCGGCGGCGACGGGCTCGAATGCCTCGACGGGCGAGTCCTTGTGCACGGGCATGTGGGGACGCGCACCTGGCGCGACCTTGAGGAAGGCCTTGAGCAGCGGCGCCCGGCGCTCCGCCGGGATCTCCTCGAGGCGGACCTCCGCGCGCGCACCGTCGAACAGCACGGCACGCCCCCCCGCCGCCCGGACCCCGCGGACCCAGGCGACGCCATCGCCCAGCATCGACGCTACGTACCGCTCGCCCTCGTGGCGGACGATGATCAGGGGCGTCTGGTGGGCCTCACCGGTCTTCGCGCCACGGAACTCCAGGGTCACGATGCGGCTCCGGATGAGGCGCCGGCGGCCCACCCACGCCCACAGGCGCATGAACGCCTTCGCCGTACGGTTCGGCCGCTTGCCCTCGTAGAGCGAGCGTGCCGTGTCGCCCTTTGCCATGCCGGTGCCTATCCCTCCGCCGCGTGTCTGCCTCACGACCGCGCCCATGATCCCCGATGCCGCGGCGCGACGCTTGCGGCGGGGTCCGCGCCGGCGCCGTAGCATCGGGTGATGCACCACGATCTCGAGGCGCTGCCGCGCTGGGGCTTCGCGTTCCCGGGGCCGATCCGGGACGAGCTGACGGCGCTCGCCCTCGCGGGCACGAAGACGGCGACGGCGGGCCTCCTCGTGGAGTTCGACCTTGACGGCGAGACGGTTCCGGTCGCGGGTGACCGCTCCGTGCTGCTCGACTCCGAGGATCGGCCAGTCGCGATCGTCGAGACGACGTCGTGCCACACGGTCCGCCTCGCCGATGTCGACGATGCGCACGCGATCGACGAGGGCGAGGGCGACGCCGACGCCGCCGCGTTCCGGGTCTCGCACGAGCGGTACTGGAACGGGTATATCGACGAGCTGCGGGCCGGCCTCGGTGACCCGACCTTCGCCATCAACGATGACACGCTTGTCACCGCGGAGCGGTTCCGGATCGTGGCGCGCCTGGACACGCCCCCGGACCCTGACGTGGCGATCCGGCAGGTCTCCCCTGCCGAGGTTCCGCCGCTCGTCGCCGTCCTCGCGCGAGCCTTTGCCGGGGACCCGATGGTGACGTGGCCGCTCATCACCGACGACGACCTGCCGGCGCGGATTCGGGCCATGTTCGAGGCCGTCGACACAGCGTTCGCGCGCGAGGGCTGGATGCTCGAGGCGGCCGACGGCCTCGGCGTGATGACGCTGCTCCCGCCCGGCAGCGCGGCGCGCGAGGAGGCGCTTGCCGCGGAGGTCGCGCCCGTGATCGCCGCGCTCAGCCCGGATGGCGGCGCCCGCCACGACGCCTTCTGGGCGTGGGTCTGGTCGATGCTCCCCGACGAGCGGCACTGGCTGCTGGATCAGCTGGCCGTGGAGCCGGCGGCCCGGGGTCGGGGCATCGCGAGCGCGCTGATCCGGTACGCCATCGGGCCGGCGGCGGCGGACGGCCTGCCGCTGTTTCTCGAGACCGGTGTGAAGCGGAATCTCGGGCTGTACGAGCGGCACGGGTTCCGCGTCCTCGCGGAGGGCGACGCGCCGGACGGCGGGCCGCACCTCTGGTTCCTGCGCCGGGATCCCGGGATCGCGCCGTGACCCCCGATCCCGCCCAGCCCCCGGCCATCGGCCGCCCCTACTCCACGG
>JANNHX010000350.1:0-3897 GCA_031404615.1 Chloroflexota bacterium | reverse complement strand
GGAGCGCCTGGGGGTCTGAGCCGGGCCTGAGCCGTGCGGGCCGGCACCCTCGCTGAGTCCCACGCGAAATGGCCCGGGGTCATCGGTCATTCGACCGACATCCCGTCCCGGGGTCCCTCTCCTTCGGGCGCGGCGAGGGGTAGGATCGGTCCAATGCCCCAGGAGGACCCGCCGTGCTTCCGCTCGAGACCATCCGCAGCGCCCCCAAGGCCCTGCTCCACGACCATCTCGACGGCGGGCTCCGCCCCGCCACGGTGGTCGACCTCGCCCGCGAGTACGGGTACCAGGGCCTGCCGACCGAGGATGTGGACGAGCTCGCCGCCTGGATCCGCCGCGGCGCGGACCGCAAGAGCCTGGAGCTCTACCTCGAGACCTTCGCCCACACCTGCGGCGTCATGCAGCACCCGGCGGCGATCGCGCGGGTCGCGGCGGAGTGCGCCGAGGATCTCGCGGCGGACGGCGTCGTCTACGCCGAGGTGCGCTTCGCGCCCGAGCTCTCGACGATGGCGGGGCTCACGCCCGACGAGGTGGTCCTCGCGGTCATCGAGGGGTTCCGGGTCGGCATGGTGAACGCCGCCGCTGTCGGCCACCCGATCGTCGTCCGCGCGCTGCTCACCGCGATGCGCCAGGCGGCGCACAGCATGGAGATCGCCGAGCTCGCGGTCGCCCACCGTGACGACGGCGTCATCGGCTTCGATATCGCGGGCCCCGAGTCCGGCTACCGTCCGACACGGCACCTCGACGCCTTCGAGTACGCCCGCCGCGAGAACTTCCACATCACCATCCACGCGGGCGAGTCGTTCGGGCTGCCGTCCATCTGGGAGGCGCTGCAGATCTGCGGCGCCGAGCGGCTGGGCCACGGCCTGCGGATCGTGGACGACATCACCTTCGACGCCGACGGCTCCCCGCACCTCGGCCGGCTCGCGGCGTTCGTGCGCGATTCGCGGGTGCCCCTGGAGCTCTGCCCGACGTCCAACGTCCACACCGGCGGTGCGGCGTCGATCGCCGAGCACCCCATCGATCTCCTCCGGCGCCTGCGGTTCCGCGTCACGGTGAACACGGACAACCGGCTGATGAGCGGCGTCTCGATGAGCAGCGAGTTCAAGGCGCTCGACGAGGCGTTCGGGATCGGGCTGGGCGAGATGGAGTGGCTGACGATCAACGCGCTGAAGTCGTCGTTCATCCCGTTCGACGAGCGGCTCTCCCTCATCAACGAGGTCGTGAAGCCGGGCTACGCGCGCCTGCACCGCGAGGGGGCCGCGGCGGGCAGCGGGACGATCGCCGCGCCCGTCTGAGCGCGGCCAGGATCCGGCGCCGGGCACGTCGTCCGGCCGGGCCGGTCCGCGCTACTCGATCGGCGCGAAGATCTCCGTCCGCCAGGTCGCCGGATCCGGCTCGGCGTCGGGGTCGCTCCAGTAGACCTCCCACAGCGGCCCGGACGGGTGGAGGCCCATCTCGGCCAGCCAGCGGACCAGATCCCCGTACGAGCGCTCGAGGGTGTCGTACGGCCCGATGTGGACGATCGACGCCACGCGCCCGCCCGGCAGGCGACCCGGCACCACACGCCCGATGTCCGGCGCCGGCCGCAGGACCGGGAACCCGATCTCCGCCCGGATCCGCGGCTCGAAGGCGAGGTAGCGCGCGAAGGGCGGGCCGCCGAGGTCCACGCCCGCGGTCCGCATCGCCGCCTCCACCTCCATGATGGCCGCACCCACGGCCGGCCCCATCTCACCGGGCGCGACGTCGATGGCGATCACGGCCGTCTCGCGCATCGCCAGGCGATGGATCTCGGGCGCGCCGCCGGCGTGCCCGGGCCCCGCCCTCGGGTTATGGCTCGCGGGATGCAGCAGCTCGGTCATGCGGACCTCCTTGCCGCAGACGATGGGCGTCCGCTGCGCCGCGGACCAGTTGCGCGCGGCGGCTCCGGGGGTGCGGTTCGGCCCGTCCGGGTGGCGGCGCACGGGACGGCCCATCGGCGCGGCACGTTCCTGGTTCCGTGACCCACGCCTTCAGGCGACCAGACCGGACTCCCGGGCGGGAAGAACCCGCAAGGCGACGGCCGAACCCGACTCCGGGTCGGGCCGCGCCGTCGCCAAGACCGGTCTTTCTGGTCGTTGCCGGACTCGCAGGCGGGTCGCGCCGTTCAAATGCGCGAATCTCCGGACTCCGGGGCGGGCGGACCCAAGTCGAGGGACCGGCGGCATCCGGGGGTGCGGTTCGGCCCGTCGCGGGGGGCCGCGCCGCCAGCCACCGGCCTCAGACGATGGGAAGCGCGACCATGAAGCGCGACCCGCCAAAGCCGTTCTTCTCGATCCAGACCCGACCGCCCATCGCCTCCATCAGGCGCCTCGCGGCGAACAGCCCGATGCCCGATCCGCGCGACCGCGCTCGGTCCACGCGCACGTACGGCTGGAACACGGCCTCCCAGTCGTCGAAGGGGACGCCGGGCCCGTCGTCGGTGATGTAGACCTGGATCTCGTCGGCGGTCCGCCACACGCCGATCGACACGGCCTGCTCGGGTGGCGCGTACTTCGCCTCGTTGTCGAGCAGGTGCTCCAGAACCTGGCGGAAGCGCGTCTCGTCCCCCCGCGCGACCATCGCGTACCCGGGCGAGGTCCAGCGCACGGCCCGCGTCCGGAGCAGGAGCGCCAGGGTGCCGACGGTCTTGTCGATGGCGCCCACGACGTCGAGCGGCTCCCGGCGCAGGCCCGTGAGCCCCTCGCCGCGCACCGACGCGAGGATGGAGTCCACGAGGCGGTCCAGCCGCGTGACCTGGTCCGTGGCGCCGGCCCGCCAGTTCTCGACGACGTCGATCGAGGGGTTGGTGGGGTTGCCGGCCGCCGCCGCGTCCGCGAGCAGGTCCACGTACGCCCGCACGACCGCGAGCGGGGTCCGCAGCTCGTGGGTGACGACCGCGAGCAGCTCGGCGCGGGCGGCGTCCAGCTGCGACAGCCGGTCCAGCTGCGCCTCTGCCTCGGCCTGCATCCGGCCCTTCTCCACGATGCCCGCGAGCAGCGCCGCGATCGTGGCCAGGAACTCGACCTCCTCGGGCGCGAATTCTCTCGAGTCGCGGGTCTGGACATTGAGCACGCCCACGACCTGCTCGTTCCAGACGAGCGGCATCGAGACCATCGCCCGCAGGCCCTCGATGTCGAAGCCGCGGACCCAGCTGAAGCGCTCGTCGGTGGTCACGTCGCGCGAGACCACCGGGTTGCGGCTTGCGGCGGCCCGCCCGGTGATGCCCTGGCCCATCGCGAGGCTGACCCGGCCCACCTGGTCGCGATCGAGGCCGTTGGTGGCCGCGAGCGTGAGGGTCTCGCCGTTGCGATCGAGGAGGTAGAAGGAGCAGACCTCCATGCCCATCGCGACGGTGGTTCGATCGACGACCGTGCGCATGAGCTCGTCCCAGTCGCGGGCGTGGGTCGCGAGCTGCGCGAACTCGTGGAGGAACGCGAGGCGGTCCACGAGGCGCGCGGCCACGGGAGAGACGGCGGGCGAGCTGACGCGGGTCGTGCGGCGACGCGGCGCGGGGGTCGGAGCCTCCGCCGGCGGGGTGTCGGCGTCGGGATCGTGAACGTTCACGGTCCGGAGCCTACGGCATCCGGGGGCCCGCTGCCACGGCCCCGCGCCCGGCCGGCCGCCGTCGCGGCGCGCCGGGTGCCGCCGTGGATCACGAGGTCAGCCGGGGACGGCCCCGCCATCGGCGACGCGGGTCGGGAGGTCCGCGAGGAGCGGGTCCGTCCAGGTCCAGGCCGCGCCGTGGTGCCTGCCGACCCCGCCATGCCGTGCCGCCTCCACCCGGAGCGGCAGCCCGAAGATCTCGATGTCCTGGACGCGTGCTTCACGCGATGAGCAGAAAGCGCGTTGCGCGCAATGCGACCTTTTCGGTTGCACAGG
>JANNHX010000349.1:0-6474 GCA_031404615.1 Chloroflexota bacterium | reverse complement strand
GTCCTGGACACGGACGACTCGGTCCGCCTCTACCTGCGCGAGATCGGTCGCGTGCCGCTGCTCACTGCAGAGGAGGAGGTCATCCTCGCCAAGGGCATGGAGCTGGGCGCGCAGTCAGAGGCCGAGCCGTGGAAGGCGATCCTCTCCATCCACGAGTGGACCCTCCATCGCAGCGAGCCGACGGCCCGCGCGAAGGACAAGCGCTATGTCCTCCCGTTCGAGGCCGCGTCGCACCGCGTCGTCGAGAGCGCGATCCGCTCCAAGGACGCGATGGACCTCCTCGTGATGTGCCCCGTGCTCGGCATCGCCGATGCGCTCAAGATCGCCGAGACCGACGCCCTCAAGGAGCGTCTGGTGCGCGCCGGCGACGTCCGCTCCGTCTACAACGAGCGCCTGGACGCCGAGTCGTTCCTCGAGCTCATGAACTGGATCGAGGGCGAGCTCGGCAGGCCGAACGCCGAGATTCGCGCGAGCGTGGCGCTCAAGGCGCTCCGTGACTGGGCCCGTGCCGAGATCGCCTACCCGGCGATCCAGCGCTGGTTCGAGGCGGGCAACGGCGCCGAGACGCTCGAGGAGCTGGCACCGACGCTCAAGGACCTCGCGAAGCATTCGCGGGACCACCTGACCTCGGCCAACCTGCGTCTCGTGGTCTCGATCGCGCGCAAGTACATCAACCAGGCGGGGATGGGCCTGCTGGACCTCGTCCAGGAGGGCAACGCCGGCCTGATCCGCGCCGTCGACAAGTTCGAGTACGAGCGCGGCTTCAAGTTCAGCACCTACGCCACCTGGTGGATCCGCCAGGCGATCCAGCGCGGCCTCGCGGACCAGAGCCGGACCATCCGGATCCCGGTCCACATGGTCGAGACGATGGGTCGCGTGGCGCGCGTCGTGCGCGAGCTGTCGACGCAGCTCGGCCGCGAGCCCACCAACACCGAGATCGCCGCGGCCCTGCCGGACGAGACGCCGGCGATGACGCCCCAGCGCGTCGAGGAGATCCGCAAGCTCGGCCGCGAGCCCGTCAGCCTCCAGTCCCCCGTCGGTGACGAGGGCGACGCGGAGCTCGGCGAGCTCATCCCGGACGAGGACGCGGTGTCCCCGCTCGACGTGGTCGCGGACCGCATGCGGCGCGAGCAGATCGAGCACGTCCTCGCCTCGCTCGATGGCCGCGAGCAGCGGGTCCTGCGCCTGCGCTTCGGCCTCGACGACGGGCATGCCCGGACGCTCGAGGAGGTCGGCCGCGAGTTCGGCCTCACCCGCGAGCGGATCCGCCAGATCGAGGTCCAGGCGCTGCGCAAGCTTCGCCACCCGAGCCGCAGCCGCAAGCTGCGGGAGTTCGCCGCCTAGGGCGTTCTCGCCACGTCACACACACCGGGACCGCCCGCGTCGCACGCCGACGAGGGCGGTTTCGATTCCGGGCGCCGGGGTCGCCGTTCGGCCCCACCGGGCCGCGAGGCGGCCGCGCTCGGCACCCGGCATCCGCCAGTCGATGACGGCCACGTCGTACTCGTACCACGTGAGCTGGTCGATGGCGTCGTTGCCGCGCTCGACGTCGATCCCCTCGGCACCCGGCATCGGTCAGGCCGAGGACGAGGACCTCGCGCAGGCCCTCGTCGTCCTCCGCCACCAGGATCCGCATGCCGTCAGCCTCCGTTGCCGCTGCCCAGCCGGGTGGGACTCCCGGCGGGAGCCATCGTGCCTCGGTGGAGGATGCGCCAGGCCACGCTCGGCGCGACCGCTGCGAAAGCCGCGACGGCCGCGACGGCCCTGGCGACGAACCTGGGGACCTGGTCGAGCATCTCGGTCAGCCTCCTTGGCGAGGTGCCGGGGGTTCGATGTCTGCTCGCAGCGTCGCGGCCGGATCCTCTCGGGATGGTGACGGCCGACCAGCGAAACCGGCGAGGGCCCACCCGGCGTATGGGTCCGTGTCCAGCGTCCCACCCCGACATGGAGTCACTCGAATGCGAACCCGTTACCTGGCGGTGCCGTTGTTGGGCGCCACGATGCTCCTCGCGGCCTGCGGAGGCGGGGCCGCCTCCCCGTCTGCCGCTCCAGTCACAGCCGCGCCGGCCACCGCGGCGCCGGCCACCGCGGCACCGGCCGAGACCGGGACGGCTGTCGCCCTGGGCGACACCAGCCTCGGCAAGGTCCTCGTCGATGCCAAGGGCATGACCCTCTATGTCTTCACGCCTGACAACGCGAGCGACTCAACCTGCTACGACGACTGCGTGAAGAAATGGCCGGTCCTCGCAGGCTCCAGCGCCACCGCAGGCGACGGGCTCAACGCCACGGACTTCGGCACCACGACCCGCAAGGACGGTAGCGCGCAGATCACCTTCATGAGCTGGCCGCTGTACTACTTCGCGGGCGACAAGGCCGCCGGCGACGTGACAGGCCAGGGCCTGGGTGGCAAGTGGTACGTCGTCGACGCCACGGGCACGATGGTCGGCAAGGACGCGGCAGCTTCCCCGGCGGGCGCCGGCGGCCCGGCGGTCAACCTCGCCAGCACGAGCCTCGGCGACATCCTCGTCGACGGCAAGGGCATGACGCTCTACATGTTCACCGCGGACGCCAATGGGAAGTCCGCCTGTTCGGGCGACTGTCTCGCCAACTGGCCGGTCCTCGCCGGCGAGGGTGCCACCGCGGGCACGGGCCTTGACGGCGAGGACTTCACGTCCATCACCCGTGACGACGGCTCCAAGCAGGTCACGTTCAACGCCATGCCGCTGTACTTCTTCGCCGGCGACAAGGCCGCTGGCGACGTGGCGGGCCAGGGGCTCGGCGGCAAGTGGTACGTGCTCAAGGCGGACGGCACCGTCGTCAAGTAGGCCGTAGAGCGCCTCTCGTGCGTCCCTCGAGGCGCGGCGGCCGGGATAGGGTCGCCGCGCTTCGAGTCGGTTACTGGCTGACGGTCACCGCGGCTGGGAGCATCGGTTCGGTGAGCGTGAGGCGGATCACCCGCGGCAGGCCCATGGCATCGCAGGCCTGGCCGTTGGGCGTGATCTTCACAGCGACCGCGAGTCCGGTCCCGGCGCCCGTGATCGTGATATCCGTCGTCTTGTCGCAGGCGCCTCCGGTCCACGCCACGTCGAGCGTCGTCGGCATGCCGGCGGGGGCCGTGACGGGATTGAACAGGTCGGCATCGGCGGGGTCGAACGCCACGTCGAGGACCTTGCCGCTCTTGTCGGTCACGCTGGAGGTGGACTCGGTGCCGGCCTGGTTGGTGGTGGCCATGCCCCAGGTCCGTGTGCCCACGGACGTAACGAGGTCGCAGGCGGCCAGGGGGACGGACGCGAGGACCATGGCGAGGAGCAGGAGGCTTCGGGCGGCGGGGGCGGAGTGGGGACGCATGGTGGTTCCTGCCTGGTTGGGCTTCCGACCCCACCGAGACGCCTGTAGCGACGACCGGGTTCCGCGATCTGGTCCCACGCATGCCGGCGCAACCGCACGGTCCCAGTGCGGGTTCCCCATGATGTGCCCGTGCATCCCGCGTCCCAGCCTGCCCTGACCGAGGCCGACCTCCCCGCCGCCGTGGCGGCGCTGGCCGCGCGCGACCCCGGCCTCGCCGCCATCGCCGAGCGCTACGGCACGCCGCCGCTCTGGGCCCGCGAGCCAGGCTTCGCGACGCTCGTCCACCTCATCCTCGAGCAGCAGGTCTCGCTCGCGTCCGCGAAGGCGGCGTTCGACAGGCTGATCGCTGCCACCAACCCGCTGACCCCGGCCGCGCTCCTCGCGCTCGACGACGGGGAGCTGCTGAGCATCGGGTTCAGCCGCCAGAAGACGCGCTACGCACGGGCGCTCGCCGAGGCGGTCGCGGCCGGAGATCTGGACCTCGGCGCCCTGCGCGCCGCGGACGACGACGAGGTGGACCGCCGGCTCACCGCGCTGCCCGGGATCGGGCCGTGGACGGCGACGATCTACCGGCTCCTGGTCCTGCTCCGGCCGGACGCGTGGCCGGTCGGCGACATCGCGCTCGCGCAGGCCTTCGCCGAGACGCGCGGGCTCGCCGCACGACCATCACAGGTCGGGCTCCACGCCGCGGCCGAGGCGTGGCGGCCCTGGCGGGCGGTCGCGGCCCGCCTGCTGTGGCATCACTACCTGTCGGTGCGCGCCGAGCGGCGCGCCGAGCGCGGCAGCGGGCCAGCCTAGCCCTGGCGACCCGATCCGCAGGTTCCTGGATGGCTGCGTCGGCAGGGTCAGGGCGCAGACATGGGGCCGGGCGCGGGCACGGGCGCGAGCGCGGAACCGTGCCTGCGGATCGCCCGGGATGCGGGCGGCGTCCGTCGTCCCTTGATCGCCATGTGCATCAGGATCTGCCCTTCCACGCAGGGCCCGGGACCCGAAACCCGGGTTTCGTCACGCGATCCCCGCGTGGACACGGCGAATCTGATGCAGATCACAATCACGGCGGCCCCGCCGAGCCCGGGCCGACCAATGCGACCGGTCGTCCGGGCCAGGGCCGGACAGGGTCGGACCCGGTGCCCGACCGCTGAGCGACAGTACGCGACACTGGAACCCGGTCGATGCGCCGGGGCCAGGGTCCCGGACTGGGGAGGCGGACCCGCGTTCCGAGCCGCGCGCAACCGCCGGCCGAGGGCCCGGGAGTCAGGCCGTGACGAGCTCGTCGCCCGCGGGCTCCGAGGTCACGCCCCAGCCGCCGAAGATCGCGAGGCCCTCGAGGCGCAGCGTCGGGCCGCCCGCGGGCGGGTTGCCATCCGGCCGACCGTCCCCCGCCCCGCCGATCCCGACGAGGTGCGTCTCGACGCGCCAGTCGTCGGGCACGACGAGGTTGCCGCCGCCGAACAGCGCGTTGGCACGGATCGTGGCGCCCGCAGGATCCAGCTGCGCCCTGCGCAGGTCCAGCGTCCCGCCGCCGAACCAGGTGGTCACCGACCCGCCGCGGAACGACGGCGCGGTCGAGACGAACTCGAGCGGCGCGAACGTCGCGACGAGATCGATCTCGTCGGCATCGGGTTCGGGGAGCGTGGAGTCGCGGCCCATCACCTTGGCGTAGACGACCGCGCCCATGACGAACGCGAACCAGCCGAGGAGCAGGAGGAGAGCGGCGCGGACGAGCCGACCGAGCATGGGAACCACCCCTTGAGCGGGCGGCCCGTCTGGCCGCCGACGAGCTCCCAGCATCGCCCCGAGGACCGCGATCCGTCCACCCCGGGTGCGGCGGCCCGCCGCACCCGGGTGGCCCGCCGCGCCCGGGCGATTCGCCACGCACCCCCTGGGCCGGTATGGTGGGACGGCAATTCGTGTTCGATGGACGCCCCCGGTCTGCGTCCCGGTCCTTCAGCCGACCGCCTGATCCCGACTCACACATCGCCCTGACCGGAGCCCGCCCTGCGGGCAAGGGGCCCGTCAGGAGCGTTTCTCCCGTGTCTTTCGCTGGTCTTGGGCTGTCGCCCGAGCTGCTCCGCGCCGTCGCCGACCAGGGGTACGAGACCCCCACCCCGGTCCAGCAGGCGGCCATCCCCCTCGTCCTCGAAGGACGTGACCTCCTCGCCGGCGCCCAGACCGGCACCGGAAAGACGGCGGCGTTCGTGCTGCCGATCATCCACCGCCTCCACGAGACCCGGCGCGACGCCGGTGCGGCCCGCCACCAGGTCCGCGTCCTGGTCGTCGTCCCGACGCGCGAGCTCGCGATCCAGGTCGAGGAGTCGGTCCGCACGTACGGCGTCCACCGCCCGGTCCGCTCGGCCACCGTCTACGGCGGCGTCGGCTTCGGGCCCCAGGTCTCCAGGCTGCGCGCCGGCCCCGAGATCGTCGTCGCGACGCCCGGCCGCCTGCTCGACCACCTGGGCCAGGGGACGATCAACCTGGCGAACGTCGAAGTGCTCGTCCTCGACGAGGCCGACCGGATGCTCGACATGGGCTTCATCCGCGACATCCGCAAGGTCCTCGCGGTCCTGCCGCCCAAGCGCCAGAACCTGCTGTTCTCGGCGACCTTCTCCGACGACATCACGCAGCTTGCGGACGGCCTGCTCACCAACCCGGCACACGTCCAGGTCACGCCGCGCAACACCACGACCGACCTCATTGACCAGCTGGTGATCCCGGTGGACCGCGAACGCAAGCGCGACCTCCTGCGCGAGCTCGTCGCCCTCGGCCGCGTCAAGCAGGCCCTCGTCTTCACCCGCACCAAGCACGGCGCCAACCGCCTCGCGGAGCAGCTCCGCAAGGACGGCATCGAGGCCTCCGCCATCCACGGCAACCGCAGCCAGTCCCAGCGCGTGAAGGCCCTGTCCGACTTCAAGGAGGGCCGCTGCGCCATCCTCGTCGCGACCGACATCGCCGCCCGCGGCCTCGATATCGAGCAGCTGCCCCACGTCGTGAACTTCGAGCTGCCGATGGTCCCCGAGGACTACCTCCACCGCATCGGGCGGACCGGGCGAGCGGGCATCGACGGCCAGGCGATCTCGCTGTTGTGCGCCCCCGTGAACTCGGCGGCGATCTCGATGCCGGTCTCGG
>JANNHX010000348.1:0-4322 GCA_031404615.1 Chloroflexota bacterium | reverse complement strand
CGAGATCGACAGCCAGCCCGGCCACGGGTCGCGGCTCGTCATCGCCATCCCCATCGAAGTCGAGGCCCCGTCATCGTGAGCGACGCCACACCGGTCCCGGTCATGCGCCTCCTGATCGTCGATGATCACGAGGTGGTCCGCCAGGGCCTGGTCGCCCTGCTCGACCGACGGGAAGGCTTCCAGGTCGTCGCCGAGGCCGGGACCGTCGCGGAGGCGATCGAGGCGGCCCGGCGCTTCCAGCCGGACATCGTCGTCATGGACGTGCGCCTGCCCGACGGGTCCGGCATCGAGGCATGCCGGGAGATCCGTGCGGAGCTCCCGGCGACCCGCGTCGTGATGCTCACCTCCTACCCGGACGAGGAGGCGGTGCTGTCCGCCATCGTCGCCGGCGCATCTGGGTATCTCCTCAAGCAGATCCGCGCCCGCGACCTCGTCGCGGCGCTGGAGAACGTCGGGCGCGGCGAGTCGCTGCTTGACCCGGCGGTGACCGAGAAGGTCCTCGAGCGAGTCCGGCGCATCGCGACCGGCGCATACACGGACGAGATGGCGCAGCTCACCGCCCAGGAGCAGCGGATCCTGCTGCTCGTCGCGGAGGGCAAGACCAACAAGGAGATCGCCTCGGAGGTCTTCCTGTCGGACAAGACGGTGAAGAACTACGTGAGCTCCATCCTGTCCAAGCTGAACCTCGAGCGGCGCGCCCAGGCCGCCGCGTTCGTCGCGAAGCACCGCCTGGATCGCGGCGGCGCGTAACCGCCGCACCCGCACCCGCACCGCGTCCCCGCCCGGATGGAAGATGACCTCGTCGCCTGGGGGCGGGTCCTGCGCATCGAGACCGCCGGCCGCGTGACCGGCCGCCCCGCGCGGGCCGTCGTGGGTTTCGTGGAGCGCGATGACGGCGCCCTCCTCGTCGCCGCCGGCTCCCCAGACGCCTCCTGGGGCCTGAACCTCCTCCACGACCACGCCTGCCGCATCACCATCGCCGACGCGTCGTGGGCGGCCACGGCCCGGCCCCTGGACGGTCCTGAGCACAGCGCCGCCGTCCGGGACCTCATCCTCAGGTACGGCACCCCCGCCGAGGGTCTCGGTGCCGGTCCCTCGTTCGAGCTCCGCCGCACCCAGCCTAAAGGGCGCTCCGGCTCCGGGCGACGGGCCATCCGGAACGACGATCCGGGGCGCGGTGCTGCATAGACTCCGCCCATGCGTATCGTGACTCCGGAAGAAGCCGTCGCCGGCATCAGGTCCCGCGACCAGATCTACCTCCAGTGCGCCGCCGCCACCCCGCAGGTGCTCCTCGACGCGCTGGTCGCGCGGGCGCCCGAGCTCGAAGCGGTCTCGGTCGTCCACCTCCACACGGAAGGCCCCGGCCCGCACCTGGCGCCGGAGATGGCGCCCCACTTTCGCCACCGGGCGCTGTTCATCGGGCCCAATGCGCGCAAGGCTGTCAACGAGGGCCGTGCGGACTTCGTGCCCGTGTTCCTCTCGGACGTGCCGGACCTCTTCCTCTCGGGCGCCCTGCCCCTGGACGCGGTCTTCGTCAACGCGACGCCCCCCGACAAGCACGGCTTCTGCTCGCTGGGCGTCTCGGTCGAGGCGATGCACGCGGCCATCAGCGCCGCCAGGACGGTCATCGTCCAGTTCAACCGCGCGATGCCGCGGACCCTGGGCGAGTCGTTCATCCACGTCAACGAGATCGATCTCGCGGTCGAGGTGGACCACCCGATCTTCGAGCACGCCCGTCCGATGATCGGGGAGATCGAGCGGCGCATCGGGTCGTTCATCGCGGATCTCGTGCCGGACGGCGCGACGCTCCAGCTGGGCATCGGCGCCATCCCGGCCGCGACCGCCGAGTTCCTCGACGGCAAGAAGGACCTGGGCATCCACACCGAGATGTTCACGGACGCGGTGGTGGACCTCGTGGAAGCCGGCGTGGTCACAGGGAATGCCAAGGCGCGCAACAAGGGCAAGCTCGTGGCCGCGTTCATGATGGGGACGAAGAGGCTCTACGACTTCGTGGACGACAACCCGATGGTCGAGATGCGCGCGGTCGACTTCACGAACGACACCCACGTCATCCGCTCGTTCCGGCACATGACCGCGATCAACTCGGCGATCGAGGTCGACCTGACGGGCCAGGTGGTCGCGGACTCGATCGGCCACAGGATGTACTCGGGCGTCGGCGGGCAGATGGACTTCATCCGCGGGGCGGCGCTGGCTCCCGAGGGACGGGCGATCATCGCGCTGCCGGCCACCACGGGCCCACACAGCGAGATCTCGCGGATAACCCCGTCGCTCAGGGAGGGTGCCGGCGTCGTGACCACGCGTGCGCACGTGCGCACGGTGGTGACGGAGTTCGGCGTCGCGGAGCTTTGGGGCAAGAGCCTGCGCGAGCGCGCCCGGGCGCTGATCGCGGTCGCGCACCCGGACCACCGCGACCGGCTGGCCTACGAGGCGAAGCTCCACCAGGAGCTCTAGAGGTCAACGGCGGCGTCAGGTCCACTCGCGCGGGAACACCGCCCGAGCCGGCCCCGAGAATCACGAAACCCCCGCCGCTGGGCGAGGGTGAGGGTTCGGGTGGGTGCCGGGCGTCCCCTCCGGCACCCACCTCACACGCATACTCGGGCCTGACGCCCATGCGCGGTGAGTGCCGATCGGACCACCTTGGCGGGACCAGCGGACCCTCACCGCAGGGCGCTCCGCCCGGGGACCGGTCCGGAAGATATAGCCGATGATGGACGTCACGCTGAGGCGGCCATGCCGCGACCGCCCGCTGGTCCTCACGGATCGGCGCGGACGCCGGGCGATGCCCCTCACGAAAGGTTGATCATGCGCACAGAACGCGTGCTGATCATGGGCGCCGCCGGCCGGGACTTCCACGACTTCAACGTCGTCTACCGGAATGACCCCAGCGTCGAGGTCGTCGCCTTCACCGCCACGCAGATCCCCGGTATTGCGGACCGCCGCTATCCGGCGGCGCTCGCCGGCGAGCGATACCCCGAGGGCATCCCGATCCACCCCGAGGGCGAGCTCGAGACGCTGATCCGGGACCTGGCGGTCGACACCGTCGTGTTCGCCTACAGCGACGTCAGCCACGAGCAGGTCATGCACGCCGCGAGCCGTGCCATGGCGGCAGGCGCGGACTTCAAGCTCCTCGGCCCGGCGGCGACGATGCTCGAGAGCACCCGCCCGGTCGTCTCGGTCTGCGCGGTCCGCACCGGCTGCGGCAAGAGCCAGACGAGCCGGTATGTGGCCGAGGCCCTCGAGGCCCAGGGCCTCAAGGTGGCGGTCGTCCGACACCCGATGCCCTACGGCGACCTCGTGGCGCAGCGCTGCCAGCGCTACGAGACGTACGCGGACCTGGACCGGCACCAGACCACGATCGAGGAGCGCGAGGAGTACGAGCCGCACCTGGACGCCGGCCGCCTCGTCTTCGCGGGCGTGGACTACGAGGACATCCTGCGGGCCGCCGAGGCCGAGGCCGACGTGGTCCTGTGGGACGGCGGCAACAACGACCTGTCGTTCTACAAGCCGGACCTCGCGATCGTCGTTGCGGACCCGCTCCGCCCCGGCCACGAGCTCCGCTACCACCCGGGCGAGGCCAACCTCCGGTCGGCCGACGTCATCGTCATCAACAAGGTGGACTCGGCGACGCCCGAGGCTCTTGCCCAGGTCCGCGCCTCGATCGCCGAGGTCAACCCGCGCGCGGCGGTCGTCGAGGCGCGCTCCTCGCTGGCCCTCGAGGGCGGCGAGATCCGCGGCCGGACCGTCGTGGTCGTCGAGGACGGCCCGACGCTCACCCACGGCGGCATGACCTACGGCGCCGGCGTCGTCGCGGCGAAGCGCTTCGGTGCCGCCGAGCTCGTCGACCCGCGGCCGTACGCGACCGGCGAGCTGGCGGCGACGCTGGCGAAATACCCGCTGCTCGAGCGCCTGCTCCCGGCAATGGGCTACGGCGACAAGCAGATCCACGAGCTCGAGGCAGCCCTCGAGGCCGTCCCGGCCGACGTGGTCCTCGCGGCCACCCCCATCGACATCACCCGCGTCCTCACGGTGTCCAAGCCGGTCGTGCGCGTCCGCTACGAGCTGGATCCGGTCTCCGGGTCCGTGGTGGAGCACCTCGCGCCCGTGATCGCCCGCGCGAAGGAGGCGCAGGCCGGCACCCGCTGACCTCCGTCACTTGTCGTGGGGGCCCGCCTCCGGGCACGCAGTCGGTTCCCTTCGTACTCGAAGGATATCCGGAGATCCTCGAAGACTTCGACTCCGACGACTTCGGCCTCGCGCTGAAGCTCGCCGCGCCCGCACGCCCAGGCGAAGCGACGGTCGTC
>JANNHX010000347.1:0-2882 GCA_031404615.1 Chloroflexota bacterium | reverse complement strand
CACATCAGCCAGCACGGAACGTCCCAAGTTGGTGTGAATCACGGTACCCGTCAGATTCAGCACCGGGCGCAGCCTGGGTGCAAGACGATCTTCACAGGAGCTCCGGGCTGCTGATGCCGAACAGGTCGCGCATGGAGGCGTGGCTGGCGTAGAAGAGGCGGCCCATGGTCTCGATGTCGCCGGCCTCGAAGGCCTCGACCGCCGCGAGGACGCGGGCGTTCTCGTTGACGATGTGCTCCGCGCGGGCGGCGACGACGGGGTCGAGCCGCGGCCGGGCGGCCTCGAGCATCTCCGGGGTCACATCGCGCAGGTAGGTGACGCCGGGGTCGGTCCTCGCGATCTCCGCGACCGCCGCCTCGCACTGGCGCCGGCGCTCGTTGTAGGCCGAGGACTCGAGCTTGCGCGGCGAGCCCGAGTGGCAGGCCACGAGCGCGAGGTCCGGGTCCGCCAGCGGGATCGCCCGGTGGGCGAGGGTCCGGCAGTCCAGCAGCAGCGCGTGCCCCGCCGTGCCGAACGCGGAGGCGAACTGGTCCATGAGCCCGCAGTTGACCCCGACATACCCGTTCTCCGCACGCTGCGCGGTCAGGGCGAGGGTCATCCGGTCCAGCGCGGGCAGCTCGCCGCCGGACAGGGCCAGCGACGAGGCGAGCTCCAGGGCCGCGGAGCTCGACAGCCCGGAGCCCTGCGGCAGGTCCGAGGCGAGAATCCCGCGGAAGCCGCGCACCTGGGCACCGCGCTCCGCGAGCGCCCAGGCGGTACCCGCCACGTAGTCGATCCAGGCGCCGCGCTTGGGGCCGATGGCGTCGAGGTCGAAGCCAAGCCGCTCCCCCGTCGCCGCGATCGTCATCTCGACGCGGCGGTCATCCGTGGGCACGAGCGCGATCGCGATCCCGAGGTCGATGGCCACCGGGAGCACGAACCCCTCGTTGTAGTCGGTGTGCTCGCCGATCAGGTTCACGCGCCCGGGAGCATGCACCACGCGCACGTCGGCGGGGCGCGCGGCGGCCTCCGGGGATACCCCGCTCAGGCGCGCCGCGAGGGCGGCCGGATCGCGGGCGAGGCGCTGGGCGTCGGGATCGGAGGCGGGCGCGGGCATGCCGACAGCCTACCCCGGAGCCTCCCCCGGCGCCGCCCCCGTCGTGAGGCGGACGTCGCCCGCGAGATACCGCCCGATGGTGGGCCCGATGGCCGCCGCGAGCTGCTCGGCCGTCATTGAGGCGACAGGCTCGAGCGCAACCACGTACCGGGCTAGGACGAGGCCAACGAGCTGGGTGCCGGCCAGCGCCGCCCGAGCCGAGGCGTCCGGACCCCCGATCGAGCGGGCGATCGCCCCGAGCGGCCCGTCGGCGAGCAGCCCGCGCAGCATGGCGGCAGCCGTCGGGTCCGTGGCGGCGGACCTGACGATCCCGAGGAGGAGCGGCCGGACCTCCGGCCGGTCCCAGATCCCGACGACGGTGCGCACGAACCGCTCCCCCATCGTCTCGGGTGGACCGGCCAGGATCTGCGGGACGACCACGGAGACATCGACCGGGAACTCGCTCGCCGCCAGGAACAGTTGCTGCTTGCTCCCGAAGTAGTGGTGGACGAGGGCGCCGTCGACGCCGGCCCGCGACGCGATATCGCGGATCGAGGCGCCCTCGTAGCCGCGCTCGCCGAACGCGGCCCGCGCGGCGGCGAGGACCGCGGCGCGCGTGTCCTCCGAGCCCGGGCGCCGTCCGGTCCGCCGGCCCGGCGCCGCGCTCACACCACGTCCCGGCGAATCGTGAGCGACGCGATCACGGTGAAGAACACGGCGACGAGGGCCAGGACCAGGATGTCTCCGATCAACGCCGGGCTGGTGAGGTCGGCGCCCGCGATGAACACCAGGCGGAGGCCATTGACCGCGTACGTGACCGGCATGAGACCCACGAATGGCTGGAGCACGTCCGGCAGGCTGCTCACCGGGAACAGGACGCCGGACAGCAGGAACTGCGGCGTCATCACGATCGGGATGAACTGCATGATCTGGAGCTCGGTGCGGGCGAACGTCGAGAGGAAGATCCCCAGGCTGACGGCTCCCAGCGCGAGCAGCAGCACCACGATGTAGGCCAGCGCCGGGCTCCCCGCCATCGCCACGCCAAGCCCGATCGAGAACTCCGGCAGCGGGCCGAGCGCGGGCACGTGGACGGTCCCCAGCGTCCACGCCATGAGGACGGCGACCTGGATCGCGGCGAACAGGCCGAAGCCGGCGATGTACCCGCCGACCACTTCGCCCCGGGTGACGGGTGTGGCCATCAGCCGCTCCAGGGTCCCGCCGACCCGCTCGCGGAGGAAGCTGATGCCGGTCAGGATGTAGACGAAGAAGTACCCCAGGAAGGCCACGATCGCCGGGGCATAGGGCGCGATCGGGTCATCGCTCGGCTCGCCGTAGACCGTGGAGTGGTCGATGGCCGGGAGCGTGGCGTCGGACACCGTGAAGGCGGCCCCGACCAGGCTCTGCCGGACGATCGCGAGCTGTGCCGCTTCCCCGGCCGGGTCCAGGCCGTTCGTGATCAGCGTGATCGTGGCGGAAGTGGATCCCAGGTCCGCCGGCAGCACGATGGCGATGCTCGCCTCGCCCGACTCGACCGCCGCGTGCGCCGTGGCCGCGTCCGCGGTGTCCGTGACGGGGACGCCACCGGACTCGAGGGCGGTCGCCAGGGCGCCTCCGACGATGACACCGCGTGCGCCCGCCTCGTTCGCGATCACGGCACTCACCTCCGGGACCTGCGCCTCGCGGACGATGAAGGTGATCAGGCCGGTCATCAGGATCGGGGCCACGAACAGGAGCGCCAGCGATGGGTGATCCCGTCGGATCTCCTGGGTGACCCTGCGCGCCAGCGCCCACAGGCGTCGCGCGCTCA
>JANNHX010000346.1:0-14280 GCA_031404615.1 Chloroflexota bacterium | reverse complement strand
GCCCGGGGCGAGCGGCACGCGGCGCAGCTCGACGACGAGCGGCACGGGCGCGGCACCTGGCGCTGCGGCCGCGGCGTCGGCCGTCGCCCGGTCCGTCGCGGCGGCGTCACCGGTGGGCGGGTCCAGCCGAACCCAGGTCGCGACGACCCGGGTCGAGCGCTGGCGGACCGTGCCCTCGTCGTCCGCGCGGACGGTCTCGGCCCAGGTGTCCTCACCGGTGTTCGCCACCGAGACGTTGATCCGGACGTCGTCCCCCGCGTTGAGGAACCGCCCGTGGACGTTGAGGCGCACCGTCGCGCGTCGGGCACCGGGCACGAAGACCGCGACCGGGTCGCTCGCGACGAACCGAGAGCCGAACCGGCGATCGGTCAGCGACAGGCTCGCGGTGTAGACGCCGGGCTCGGTCGGGATCGCCGCGGACAGGCGCAGCGTGCGGCCGGAGACGCCCGCGGTGGGCTGCTCCGGCGCCGCGTCGGCCGTGGTCCGAGTCGAGATGCGCGCGGACGCGATCGCACCGGCGATCGGATCTGCGGCGGGGGTGATCGAGACGTGGAGGTCGCCGCCCGGGTAGGTCCATCGGCGCGGCGCCTGGAGCCGCCAGGTCGCGGTCACGGCAGACACGCTGATGCCGACCTGTGGTTTCTCGGCGACGACACCCGCGAACGGGGCGGCCTGGGCGGTCGGCGTCGTGACAGCGACGACGTAGCCGCCCTTGAACCAGGCGAAGCGGCGGAGGGCATGGATGCTGATCCACTCCCCCTTCCACTCGCCGCGGGCGAGCGGGTCCATGATCCACACGCGTCCGCGTCGGCGGTCGTAGCGCTCGACGTAGACCGCGTGGTTGTCCTCGGCGCCCTTCTTGCGCCAGAACCGGTAGTCCCAGCGACCGTACCAGCGGGGCAGCTGCCCGTCGTCGCCCAGGACGACCGCGCCCGCGCCGTGGCGCAGGCGGGCGAGGAAGGCGTTCCATGTCAGGGGGCTGTCGCCGTTCGCGTTGAGCTCGAAGGGCAGCCCGAGCTTGCGGAGTGCGACCTGCATCTCCTCGAACGAGGATCCGCCCTGCGCGTCGCCCGAGAGCCGGCGCAGCTCGCCGTGCGTGACCTGGACCTGGCCGTTGGTCCACTTGTCCGCGAGCATCGCGGCGGACGCCCAGAGGCAGTCGACCCACGGGCGCGTGTCGGTCTCGGTGACGAACGTGGGCCGGTGGTCGGGCAGGGGCCGCGGGGGCTCGAGCGCCGCCGCGGGGCGCGGCGCGACGCCGAGGAGCGTTGCGGCGACGAGGCAGGCGGCTGCGAGGGTTCGGGCGGGGCGGTTGATCGGCATTCCGGACGTGACGGCGGCGGTGGCATCGCCGGCGACGCGCCGGGACGTTGGGAACCGCGAGGAGTGCCCTCAGCGTGCCGGGGCAGCGCTCCCCCGGCCATGGACAAGCGGTCCCGTCCGGACCCGGCCCGATGGTCCCGGCCGGGTCCCGCCCCTGTCCCTGCCCGGTCCCGGACCCGGACGACCCTCGCCGTCAGGGCCAGGCGATCGTGGCGTCCATGTCCGTGGGCCCGAACCCGTCCTCGATATTCTGCAGGAGCAGCTTCCAGGGGTTGGGGGCGACGACCGCAAGGCGCTCCGACACGCGGGTCGCGGGCCCCTGGTTCGGCAGCACCTGCGTGCCCGGGCCGCCCTGCTCGAACAGGTCGACCTCGTACAGGAACGGATGGCCGCCCCAGTCCGCCTCGATCGCGACGTCGCCGTCCGCGCGCGGCGTGACGATGGCCGCGATGCCGTTCGTGTCCGGGTAGGCCGTGCCATCGAAGCGGGCGTTCTTGATCGTCACCGCCGGGTCCTTCGCCGGGAACGTGATCGTCAGCTCGACGACGGGCGTCTCGATGCCATCGCCGCGCAGCGTCAGCACGAAGCTCGCACTCTTCCTCGTCGTCCTGGCCGTGATCGTGCCGCCCGCCGTCGTCCTGCAGGCGAGGCGCGTGCCGTCGACGCTGAGGCACATCACGGCCCTGCCCTGGGGCGAGACCGCGGCGAGGCCGACGGTGATCGTGCCGGTGCCCTGTGACTTGAAGTCGAAGCGGCGGTTCCTGCCGTCCGGGTCGTCCTTCGCGTCGAGCTTGAGGTTGGTGAAGACGATCATCGCGGGCTTGCCCGGGGCCGGCGTGGGCCTGGGCGTGGCCGACGGCGCCGTCGATGCCGTTGCGGACGCCTCGACCGATGCCGACGGCTCGACCGAGGCGGGCTCCTCGCTGGGGGCCTGGCTCGCAGGCGCGCTCTCCATGGGCGACTCGCTGGCAGGCCCTGCGCTCGCGCTCGCGACGGCGGCCGGGCTGGGCGACGCGCTCGACCCCGACCCACCGCCAAACACGTTCACGGCAAGCAGGCCGCCGCCGATGATCGCGACGAGGAAGACGGCGGCGATGATGAGGCGCTGGGGGTTCGACATGGCCGCATGGTAGGCGGAGGTCAGCCCTCGCGTGGGGGTGCGGGGTTGGCAAGCCCCTCGACCACGACCGCGTTCGGCAGCGCCAGCAGGATCGACGCGGGCGCGATGACCTTCCAGCTCCGGCTGCCGCCGCCCAGGATGATCCGGTCGCGGGTCATCACCGCGGCGTCGATCCACACCGGCAGATCCGGCGGCAGCCCGAACACCGTCACGCCACCGATCTCATGACCGGTGATCGCACGCGTCTCCTCGGGCGTCGCGAAGGAGCTCTTGCGTCCCCATCGCGCCTTGATGACCTGGTTGACTGCGAGGCGGTGGGTCGCGAGCACGACGCAGGCGGCGTACGCCGGCTCCGGGCCCTTGCCAACGACGACGATCGTGTTGGCGGAGTCCTCCATCGCGAAGCCGTAGTGGGCGCAGAAGGCCGCGGTGTCGGCGAGGGCGGGGTCGCAGGCGAAGAGCTCGTAGTCGCCGCGGCCGGCGAGGGCCGCCTCGAGGGCGTCGCGTTCGGGATCCGTGGGCGTGGTCATGGCGGGCAACGGTACGCCATCGGGTGGCGTCTGCGACGTGCGGTCGGGCCATTCGGCGGCGCACGCCCCGCGGGCGACGAGCCGGTTTGATTGGTGTCGCGCCGTGCCCAACGCCTTCCGCGTCGGGCGCGCTGTCCCCTACCCTTGCGGCGATCGCCCGTCGCTGCGACCGCCTGCCGCGCCAGACCGGAGACTTCCCATGACCGAGCCCCAGATCCCGTCCATCGCCGAGAGCCGTGCCGCGATCGCGGACCTGCGCCCCCGGACCCAGCTGTTCGTCGACGGCGAGTTCCGGGACGCCATCTCCGGCGAGCGCTTCGGGACCGTCAACCCGGCGACGGGCGAGGAGCTCGCGCAGGTCGCGAAGGGTGGGCCGGCGGACGTGGACGCGGCGGTGGCGGCGGCCCGACGCGCCGCCGACGACGGTCGCTGGTCCCGCCTCAACCCCGCGGACCGCAAGCGGATCCTGGTCCGGTGGGCGGACCTGATCGAGGCGGACGGCGCGGGCATCGGGCTCATCGAGACCCTCGACGCGGGCAAGCCGATCGCGGACACGGTGGGCCTCGACGTCCCGGAGACCGCGAACTGCATCCGCTGGCACGCGGAGGCCAGCGACAAGCTCTACGGGCAGGTCGCACCGGCGCCCGAAGGCGTCGTGGCCACGATCACGCGCGAGCCCTGCGGCGTCGTCGGTGCGGTGATCCCGTGGAACTACCCGGCCCAGATGGCCGCCTGGAAGCTGGGGCCGGCGCTGGCCACCGGCAACACGATGGTCATGAAGCCGGCTTCTACCACCTCGCTGAGCCTGCTGCGGATCGCGGAGCTCGCGCGCGAGGCCGGGGTGCCGGACGGGGTGCTCAACATCGTCACAGGACCGGGCGACACCGTCGGCGAGGCGATCGGCCGACACCCGGACGTGGACTGCCTGACCTTCACCGGCTCCACCGAGGTGGGCCGCCGGTTCCTCCACTACAGCGCCGAGACGAACCTCAAGCGCGTGCTGCTGGAGCTGGGCGGCAAGAGCCCGCAGCTCGTGTTCCCTGACGCGGACGACGTCGCGGCGATCGCCGCCAACATCGCCATCGCCATCTTCTGGAACATGGGTGAGAACTGCAGCGCGGGCTCGCGGCTGCTCGTCCACCGGTCGATGAAGGACCGCGTCATCGAGGCGCTCGTGGCGGAGCTGGCCAGTTGGCCGGTCGGCGACCCGCTCGACCCGGCGACGCGGATCGGCGCCATGATCAACCGCGGCCACATGGAGACGGTGCTGGGCTACATCGACGCGGGCCGCCGCGAGGGTGCCCGGGTCGTGACGGGCGGGAGCCGGATCCTCGAGGAGACGGGCGGCTTCTTCATTCCGCCGACCGTCTTCGACGGCGTGCGCAACGACATGACGATTGCGCGCGAGGAGATCTTCGGGCCGGTGCTCTCGGTCATCGAGTTCGAGACCGAGGCGCAGGCCGTCGCCATCGCCAACGACTCCCCGTACGGCCTGGCGGCGTCGATCTACACGAACGACCTCAACATCGCGCACCGCGTGGCCCGGGACCTCAAGGCCGGCGTGGTCGGGGTCAACGCGTACGCCGAGGGCGACATGACGACGCCCTTCGGCGGCTACAAGCTGTCGGGCTTCGGCGGCCACGACAAGAGCGTCCAGGCGCACGACCAGTACACCGAGACGAAGACGGTCTGGATCACCCTCAAGCCGGCCGGCTGAGCACGGAATCCGTGGCGATCCCCGGTTCCGGCGCGGGCCAGATTATGGGTAAGTCTGCGTAGACGCGATTCCCTACATTGGACGTGTCTCAAGGCGAGACTCGGAGACGCCCGACCTTCCCCCCAGGTCGGGCGTCTCTCCGTCTGTCATCCCTCCGCGCAGGGTCAGATCGCCGCGCACCGCCCCAGGGACGCCACCGGTGCTAGCCTCGCGGACCTGACCGGTCCGCCCTGGATCGGCGTGACCCGGAGCCCCGTCCCGCATGGCCGACATCGACTTCGACCGGTTCGACGTCCTCACCTTCGACTGCTACGGCACCCTCATCGACTGGGAGGCGGGGATTCTGGCCGGGTTGCGGGCGATCCTGGGGCCGCTCGGGATCGACGCGGACGACGACGACCTGCTCGAGCGCTACGCGCGCGCCGAGGCGGCCACCGAGGCCGGCGGCTACCTGCGCTATCGGGAGGTGCTGGCCCGGTCCTCGGAGGCCGTGTGCCGAGAGCTCGGGGTGACGCCAGGGCCGGCCGAGCTGGCGGCGTTCGGCGGGTCGGTGGGTGATTGGCCCGCCTTCCCGGACTCCGTCGAAGCCCTCGCGCGCCTGCACGAGCGGTTCAGGCTCGCGGTCATCACCAACTGCGATGACGACCTCTTCGCGGCCTCGAACCGCCGGCTCGGCGTCATCTTCGACCACGTCATCACGGCGGAACAGGTGGGCAGCTACAAGCCGGACAGCCGGGGCTTCGAGGTCGCGTTCGAGCGGATCGGCGTCCCCCGGGACCGGATCCTGCATGTCGCCCAGAGCTTGTTCCACGACCACGTGCCGGCCAAGCGCCTGGGGATGACGACGGTCTGGATCGACCGGCGCCACGGACGCGCGGGCACGGGCGCGACGCCCCCGGCCGAGGCCGTGCCCAACCTCGCGGTGCCGTCGATGGCCGCGTTCGCCGAGATCGCCCTCGGCTGATCAGGGCCCAGCGCTATCGAGTCCTCGCGCGCCAGCGGGCCCTCGGAGGCCTCCCGCGATCAGGAGCCCGCGAGCAGGTCCACGACGCGCGGCTTGGCGCTCTCCACGAGGTGGATGTCCAGCATGCGCGACGCCGCCTCCATGTGCGGGCAGACGCCGTTCGCCATCGCGAACTCGCAGTCACACGTCCAGCCGGACTCGCCGAGACGGATCGCGTGCGTCCCACCGCCGGCTTCGAAGGTCGCCTCGATCGCGCTGATGTGGAGCCGGTCGCGCTCCTGCGCGTAGCGGTGTGCCTTCTCGGCCTTCGTGACGATGGTGCTCTGCATGACGGGCTTCGATCCTCTGGCTGGTTGCGTGCGACGCGGAGGGGACGGCACGGGGCGCGAAACGGGGCGTCCGCAAATGGTCGGGCCGATGGTGGTTGCGGTCAAGCGTGGAACACACGGGATGCGGCTACGCAGTTCGGAGGATGCCGGACGGGCCGTCCGGTGGCCGGAACGGGTGCCGATGGCCCCTCACCGCGCCCCGGCACCCATCCGATCCTGTCCCAGTCAAGCCGCCTACCTCCCTTGGCGGCAGGACACCCGGCGACGGGAGCCACGGGCAGGGCAACCGTCACCAGCGCGGCATCCGTGCCGTACGAATGAGCAGTGATCCCGCGGAGGCTCTCCCCGAGCCGCGGGATCACTGCTCTCCTCGTTTTCAGGGGGCCGGCGCGGCTGATCGCGGGGAGCCGATGGAACACCTCATGCGCGAGCTCGGGTACGACGTCACCGTCGACCACGGTCCAGGCACGGTCCGCTGACGACCACCGGTCTGGCCTGACCGCCCCGTTCGGCCCTGTCGGGGGGCGCCCGCCCATCGCTAGGCTCCCGGTCGAGCAGCGACAGTGGAGAGGACGGACGCATGGTCACGGTGGCGGAGGCGGCGCAGGACTTCCTGGCCCAGAAGCGGATCGCGGTGGCGGGCGTGTCCCGCAATGCGGGCGCGCACAGCGGCAACGGGATCTACCAGCGGTTCAAGCAGCGCGGCTACGAGGTCTTCGCGGTCAACCCCAACGCCGACGAGATCGACGGCGAGCCGTGCTACCGGAGCCTCGAGGCGATCCCCGGCGGCGTGGATGCCGTGGTCATCGCGACCGCACCCGACGCCGTCTCTGCGGTCATCGCAGACTGTGCGCGCCTTGGCATCCGGCGGGCCTGGATGCACCGCTCGTTCGGTGGCGGCAGCGTCTCCGAGGCGGCGGCCCAGGAGGGTCGCGCCGCCGGGATGACGGTCATCGCCGGTGCATGCCCGCTGATGTTCGATCCCACCGCGGACGGCTTTCACAAGTGCATGGGCTGGGTCATCGGCCACACGGGCGCGAAGGCTCGCGTCGGCTGAGGGACGCTCCTCCACCAACCGGCGGCGCTCACGCTGGTGCGCCATGGGCGCGAGGGTGCGGGATCGGGCCGCCGGCCGGCGCCGCAGGGTCGTTCGTTCTCAGCCGGCTTCTTCGCTGCGGGTCCGGTGCGCGTGCCGCCCGATGCCGGCCGCCCAGGTGGTGTACCCGCCGTCGAGGTTGCGCACGTCGTCCCAGCCGAGCTGGCGGAGGATCCGCGTGGCGGTATGGCCCCGGACGCCCACCGCACAGTGGATGACGATCGGGCCCTTGGGAACCTCCGACAGGCGGTCGCGAAGCTCGTTCACGGGGATCAGGAGCGAGCCCGGGATGGCGCCGTGCCGGTGCTCGCCCGCGTCCCGCACGTCGATCAGCGTCGCGCCCGCGGCCATCGCGTCCGCGAGCTCGTGCCACTGGATGGTCGGCGTCATGCCGCTGCGCGCGTTCAGCGCGACGTAGCCCAGCATGTTGACGGGGTCCTTCGCGGACGAGAACTGCGGCGCGTAGGCGAGCTCGAGATCCGCCAGGTCGCCCGCGGTCAGGCCGCCCGCCATCGCGGTCGCGATGACGTCGATGCGCTTGTCGACGCCCGACTTGCCGACCCCCTGGGCGCCGAGGATCCGGTCGGTCTCCGGGTCGAGCAGCAGCTTGAGGCTCATGCCGTCGACGCCGGGGTAGTAGCCGGCATGTGAGCCCGGGTGCGTGTGGACCGCGAGGTACGGGCGACCCGCCGCGCGCAGGCGCTTCTCGTTCCAGCCGGTCGTGGCGACCTGGAGCCCGAAGACCCCGACGATCGCGGTGCCATTGACGCCCCGGTCCGTCCCCGGGCGGCCGGCGATGACATCGGCGACGAACCGGCCCTGGCGGTTGGCCGTGTTGGCGAGCGGGATGAGCGCCTCGGAGCCGTCGAGCCCGTCGCGCTTCTCCACCGCGTCCCCCACCGCGTAGATGTGCGGGTCGCTGGTCCGGAACTGCTCGTCGATGGCGATGCCCCCGCGGGGCCCGATGGCGAGGCCCGCCGCGGCGGCGAGGCCCGTCTCCGGGCGGACGCCGATCGCGGCCACCACGACGTCTGCGGGCAGGCGCTCGCCGGTCGAGAGCGTCACGTCATCCTCGCCGATCGCCGTCACGGCGGCGCCCAGGTGGAGCGCGACCCTGGCCCGCCGGATGCGGCGGTGGACGGGCTCGACCATCTCTGGGTCGAGTGGTGCCATGACCTGGTCCGTCGCCTCGACGATCGCCGTCGCGAGGCCGCGATGGACGAGGTTCTCGGCCATCTCGAGCCCGATGAACCCGCCACCGATGACCACGGCCGTCTTCGCATCCCGGACGGCCTCGACCAGCGCGTCGGTGTCCTCGACGTTGCGCAGCGAGAGGGCGCGGGCGATGCCGGGGATCGGCGGCCGGACCGGGCTCGCTCCCGGCGAAAGGATCAGCGCGTCGTACGGGACGTCTTCCTCGGTGCCGGTCGCGAGGTCGCACACGACGACGACGCGCCGGTCGCGGTCGATGCGGACGGCCTCGTGGCCGACGCGGACGTCGAGGCGGAACCGGGCGGCGAGCGACTCGGGCGTCTGGAGGAGCAGCGTCTCACGGCGGTCGATGACCCCGCCCACGTGGTATGGGAGCCCGCAGTTCGCGAACGACACGTAACCGCTGCGCTCGATGACGGTGATTCGGGCCGACTCCTCGAGCCGGCGCAGGCGGGTCGCCGCGGACATCCCGCCCGCGACCCCTCCGATGATGACGACGTCCATGTGGGCACCCTGGTGGCGGGTCCACGCCCGGGACGGCAGCGGTTCGGACCCTGTTCGGTCACTAAGTCACGTTATTGCGCAAGTACGCAAGTATGGTCGCACGACCCACGGCGATTCGCAAGGCCCGCTGGACGACCATGTCGCGGGACGACCGATGGGCCCGCCGCCCGCGGGATCGCGGCGGGAGTCGGCCGGCGGTGCCGGAGCTAGGCGATGCACACGGGCGGGCGCATGGCGACCACGACCGCATCGAGCGCGGTCCGACCTTCACCGACGTCCCTCCGGACGACCTCCGCCCGCTCGATGGCGAGGTCCCCGAGGTTGCTCGCGATCCCGTCGGGCGTGAACAGGACATCCGGGTCCTGCGGGCCGCCAGTCCCGTCTGTGAGGTTGGACAGGTCGTGTCCGACGACGAGCAGCCGGCCGCCGGGAGCGACCGCCTCGGCGGCCCCCGCATACACCGCCACGCGCTCGTGGGCCGGAAGGTGCAGGAACATGAGCGCGACGAGGTCGAAGGAGCCCGGATCGGGCCGCCACTCCAGGAGGTCGGCGTTCACCCAGTGGACGGTGGCGCCGGCCGCCTCGGCAGCCGATCGCGCCCGATCGAGCGCGACGGCGGAGAAATCCACCGCGGTGACCTGCCAGCCATGCGCCGCGAGCCAGATCGCGTTCCGGCCGTCGCCGGCCGCGAGGTCGATCGCGCGCCCGGGGACGAGGCCGACCGCGACCGCGGCCAGGCTCGGATCCGGCCGGTGGGACTCGATGGGCTCACGCGCGGCGTGGCGCTCGTCCCACATCTGCCGCCTGGTCGGGGCGATGTCGCCGCTCACGAGGCATCTTCGGTCTCGGTGGCCGTGGCGCCGGTGCGGGCGATGCGCTGGCCCTCCGGTGTGCGGCCGAACCGCGCGCAGAGCTCGGCGGACACGGCAGCCGCGACCTCGTCGGCCGTGCCCTCGCGCTCGACGTCCTCCGTCCAGGCGAACTCGTCGAGGTAGTCGTCCGTGGCGGCGAGACCCTCGCGCATCGTGATGCGGCTGATCTCCTGCATGAACCAGCGCGGCATCGGCCGCTTGACGGCCCCGGAGGCGTCGGTGGCCTCGATCTGGGTGGGGATCTCGCGCCAGGCGAGCACGCGGCAGCGGGTCATGTGGGCTCCAATGGGTACGCGCTCGCACGGACTCCATGCGGCGCGCTGTCGTGGTCAGTCGGCATGAGGCGTCGCCCCCTCCAGCTCGTGGATCCCGTAGCCCGCCAAGCGTCGCACGAATCCCGACGAGGCTGGCGTAGAGCGGGCACGAGACGGAGCCCAGCGGGGTCGTCAAGCACCTGGCGCGGCGGGGAGCTCGAGCCAGAACCGCGCGCCGCCCTGCGGCCGCGTGTCGACGCCGACGCGGCCGCCGTGTGCCTCCACGATCGCCCGCGCGATCGCGAGCCCAAGACCAGACGTCCCCGACGCGCGGTCGCGACCCGGGTCGGCCTGGTAGAGGCGGTCGAAGACACGCGTCGCGTCTTCGGCGCCCACGCCCGGACCGTCGTCCAGCACCTCGATGCGGGCCGTGGCGGCAGACGCGTGGCCCGTCACCGCGACATGCCCGCCATCCGGCGCGAACCGGATCGCGTTGTCGACCATCGTCGCGATCGCCTGGCCGAGCCGGTCGCGGTCGGCAGTCACGGTGACCGGCGGCATCGGCGAGGGCTCCGTGGCGAGCGTGACACGACGTGCCTCGGCCTTCGGCGCGAACGCCGCCACGACCGAGCCGACGACCTCGTCGAGGCGCACCTCGCCCAGGCTGAGCGGCAGCGCCCCGGCATCGGCCAGGCTGATCGTGCGCAGGTCGTCGACGACGCGACCCAGGAGGCGAGCTTGCTCGCGGATCGTCGCGAGGTGCCGGTCATCGTGGTCGTACACGCCGTCCATGACCGCGGCGGCCGTCGCGTCGATCACCGCCAGCGGCGTCTTCATCTCGTGGGCCGCGTCCTGGAAGAACCGTCGCCGGGAGGCCTCTCCCCGCTCGAGGTCGGCGGCCATCGCGTCGAACGAGCGGCCGAGCGACCCGATCTCGTCGCCGCGCTCGGACAGGCCGGAGCGGGCGGAGAGGTCGCCCTGCGCGACGGCTGCGGCGGTCGCCTCGAGGCGCTCGAGCGGCCTGGCGAGGCGCCGGGCGACGAACACCCCGAGGACCGAGGCGGCCGCTGCGGCCGCGATCGCGACCAGGATGATGGTCGTGGTCGTCTCCTGCTGCAGCTGCGCCGCATACGCGCCCTGCCCGGGCCCCATGCCCCCGCCGGACCCCGCACCCGCACCCGTGCCCGGGACGTGACCGGATCCCATGCCGCCAACCGGCGACCCGGCAGCCCCGGGGGCCTGCATCATCGCGAAGCCGCGCCCCACGATCGGAGGCGCCGCGATCGCGACCGCCAGCGCCGTCGCGAGCGCCACACCCGCGAACGCCAACGCCAGCCGTACGGCGAGGCCGGTGCGGGCCACGCGCGGGGTGCTCATTCGCGCGCCGCCCGGTACCCGACGCCGCGGATCGTCTCGATGTACTCGCGCCCGCCGGCGCGCTCGCCGAGCTTGCGGCGGAGGTTCTTGACGTGGCTGTCGATCGTCCGGTCGAAGGCGTCGTAGTCCTCACCGAAGACCCGGTCCCCGAGCTGTGCCCGGGTCCACGTCACGCCCGGCACCTCCGCCAGGGCCACCAACAGGTCGAACTCGGCCCGGGTGAGCCCGATATCCTCGCGAGAGCGGCGGACCTCGCGCGCGCGCTCATCGATCTCGAGGTCGAGGAAGGCGCGCGTCGGGACCAGGGGCAGCGGCACGGCCGGGGTGGTCGCCGTCGTCGCAGCCGCCGCCGTCGCCGCGGACCGACGGAGCACGGCACCGACGCGCGCGACGAGCTCGCGCGGCTCGAAGGGCTTGGTGACGTAGTCGTCGGCACCGATCTCGAGGCCCGCCACCCGGTCGATGACGTCGTCGCGGGCGGTGAGCATGATGACCGCGGACCGGCGGCCAGCCGCGCGGAGCTCGCGCAGGACGTCGAATCCGGAGCGCCCGGGGAGCATGACGTCGAGGACGATCAGGTCCGGCTCGTGCTCGAGCGCCGACGCGAGGGCCGTCTCGCCGTCCCCGGCGTAGCGGACCTCGTGGCCCTCACGGGCAAGGTAGGACCCCACGACCTCGCGGATGTGGGGCTCGTCGTCGACGACCAGGATGCTGCTCATGCTGTGCGCATCGTAGGGCGGGCGGCCATGAGGAAGGCCGCCCGCCGGTTCGGGGAGCTCAGCTGGACGGAGCCGTGCTGGCCATCGGGCAGGTGCCGTTCGCGGCGCCCGCGCCGCGCATCATGCCGCCCCGGCCCGCGCCGGCCATGCCGTCGACGCCGCCGTTGCCGCGGCCCATCCCGGCGCCGCCACCCATGCCCCGCATGGTGCCGTTCGGTCCGGCCCCGACGGCCGCGCCGCGCGTGCCGCCCATCGTGGACTGGTTGACCATGGCCTTGGCCTGCACGGCGAGGTTGTCCTTGAGGGTCTTCGCCTGGTCGGCGGTGAGGGCGCCGACGACGACGCGGGCGTCGATGCGGACGGACCACTGCGCGACGAGCGCATCGATGAGCCGCTGCGGGTCGACCTTCTGCCGTTCGGCGATCTGCGCCAGGGAGAGGCCCTGCTGGCGGAGCTCCATCACCTGGGCGTCGGTCAGGCCGAGGATCACGGCGATCGTTCCCGGCGCGGCGGCGGCGGGGGCGGGCGTGGCGGCGGGTGCCGTCGTCGCCGTGGGCGTGACCGGGGCCGGCGTGGCGGCCGCGACCGCACCGGCGGCGAGGAGGAGGACCAGCCCGGCGCCGGCGATGGGGAGAGCAAGCTTCTTCATGTGCGATGACCTCGATGTGCGGCGCCCGGCGGTGGGAGGCTCCCGGGTTGGGCGCTCGTGGTGACCACATCGTCGAGGCAGCGCGTGGACGCTTCGTGGACGCCGCATGGAGATCGCGAGGGTTCTCGGGCTGCAGCCGGGTCGGGCGTCTTCATCGAGTCCCCACCGCGGCGCCCGCAATCTCCATCGCGCCTCCACGGCCGGTCCACGCTCGTGCACGAGCCTTGGCCCCGACGCCGCCGCTCGCGGAGCACCGACCGCCGTCTCCGTCCCAGGAGCACACCACCTTGACCCACCAGCCCCTCGCCATCGTCGACGTACCGGCCGCCCGGCCCCCGGGCAAGGCGGCCATCCGCCGCCCGCGCCGGGGGTTCGCGGCCCTGCGAGGCATCCAGGGCTTCCGCCGCGCCATCCAGGTGGCGGTGTCGCTCTCCATCCTGTGGGTTGTGATCGATCGCGCGGTCGTCGCCGCTGCGGGTGCCACCGGGTTGAGCCCCGAGTCCATCTGCCCGTTCGGCGGCATCGAGACCATCGTCACGTTCCTCACGTCGGGCGTCTTCGTCCCGCACGTGCACTCGTCCAACGTGGTGCTGGCCGCCGCGGTGCTCCTCCTCGCCTTCACGGCGCACGGGGCATTCTGCGGCTGGATCTGCCCGCTCGGGTTCCTCCAGGACCTCGCCGCCGGGCTGCGCTCGTTCGTCCAGCGCAGGGTGCCGGCCGCGTTCCGCGGGATGCGGGCCATCCGCCGCAAGGCCGCCCCGCTCGCGGTCGTCGACCGGCCGCTGCGGCTCCTCAAGTACGTCGTGCTCGCGTGGGCCATCTGGGGGACCGCCGCGTTCGGCGTCATGGTGTTCCGCGATGTGGACCCCTGGATCGCGCTGCTGGACATCGGGCGCGAGAGCACCGGGTTCGGGATGGTCATCCTCGTGCTGACCGTGGTCGGGGCCCTGTTCGTCGACCGGCCGTGGTGCCGCTACGCCTGCCCGCTGGGGGCCGCGAACGGCATCGTCGCCCGCTTCAGCCCGGTCCGGCTGGAGCGCTCGGCGGCGGCCTGCGTCGACTGCAACCTGTGCACCAGGAGCTGCCCCATGGGCATCGAGGTCGCGAAGGCGACCGTCATCACCTCGGCCGACTGCATCGGCTGCCTCGAGTGCGTGGAGGCCTGCCCGCGAGCCGGCGCGCTCGAGCTCCACGTTGGGCTCCCGGTCGGTGGCCGGGCATGAGCACGGAGACGACGACCATGGACACCACGACCCCCATCCAGCCCCCGGCGAGCCGCCGGCGCATTCCCCCGGTCGCCTACGGCCTCCTCGTGGTCGCGGTGTTCGCGGGCGTGATCGGCACCGGCATGGCGAGCGGCATGTTCCAGACGTCAGGCAAGACGACGGCCGGCGGCGAGCGGGTCGCGCCCCAGGGCGAGACCGTGACCGAGATCAAGGGCTGGATGGCGATAGGCGACGTCGCGGACGCGTGGGCCGTGCCGCTCCCGGAGTTGCTCGCCGCGTTCGACCTCCCGACCGACACCGCCGCCACGACCCCGCTCAAGGACCTGGAGAGCGACGTGTTCTCGGTCACGGCGCTTCGTGACTGGATCGAGACACGCGGGGATGGGGC
>JANNHX010000345.1:0-14589 GCA_031404615.1 Chloroflexota bacterium | reverse complement strand
CGGTGGCGGCGGAGCACCGCTACCGCAAGGCCGCGACCAAGGGCGTCATCAAGGCCATCAGCCGCATGGGCATCTCCACGGTCCACAGCTACCACGGCGCCCAGGTGTTCGAGGCGATCGGCCTCAACCGCGACTTCGTGGACGAGTACTTCACCTGGACCCCGACCCGCATCGCCGGCATTGGCATCGAGGTCGTGTCCAAGGAGGTCAAGGCCCGCCAGGACCGCGCCTACCCGCCGCGCCACCCGATCGTCCACACGCAGCTCCCGCCCGGCGGCCAGTACCAGTGGCGCGCGGACGGCGAGAACCACCTGTTCAACCCGCTGACCGTCCACACGCTCCAGCGCGCGGTCCGGACCGGCGACTACCAGGCGTTCAAGGACTACAGCTCGCTCGTCGACGACCAGAGCGGCCGCCTCGCGACCCTGCGCGGGCTCCTGGAGCTGCGGCCGGCGCTGAGGCCCGTGCCGATCGAGGATGTCGAACCCGTCGAGGCCATCGTGCGCCGGTTCAAGACCGGGGCCATGAGCTACGGCTCGATCAGCCAGGAGGCGCACGAATCGCTGGCCATCGCCATGAACCGCCTCGGCGGCAAGTCCAACACCGGCGAGGGCGGCGAGGACCCGGCGCGCTACGAGCCGATGGAGAACGGCGACTCGAAGAGCTCGGCGATCAAGCAGGTCGCCTCGGGCCGCTTCGGCGTGACGAGCGAGTACCTGGTCAACGCTCGCGAGCTCCAGATCAAGATGGCCCAGGGCGCCAAGCCCGGCGAGGGCGGCCAGCTCCCGGGCTCCAAGGTCTACCCGTGGATCGCCAAGGTCCGGCACTCCACGCCCGGCGTGGGGCTCATCAGCCCGCCCCCGCACCACGACATCTACTCCATCGAGGACCTCAAGCAGCTCATCCACGACCTCAAGAACGCGAACCACCACGCCCGGATCAGCGTGAAGCTCGTCGCGGAGGTGGGCGTGGGGACCGTGGCGGCGGGCGTCGCCAAGGCGCACGCGGACGTGATCCTGATCTCGGGCCACGACGGCGGGACGGGCGCGTCGCCCCTCACCTCGATCAAGCACGCGGGCATCCCGTGGGAGCTGGGCCTCGCCGAGGCGCACCAGGTCCTGCTGATGAACGACCTGCGCAGCCGCGTCGTGATCGAGGTCGACGGGCAGCTCAAGACGGGGCGCGACGTGATCGTGGGCGCGCTCCTGGGCGCCGAGGAGTTCGGGTTCGCGACCGCGCCGCTCGTGGCCCTGGGCTGCGTGATGATGCGCGCCTGCCACCTCAACACCTGCCCGGTGGGCGTCGCGACCCAGGACCCGGTGCTGCGCAAGCGGTTCGCGGGCGACCCGGAGCACGTCGTCAACTTCATGCGCTTCATCGCGCAGGAGGTGCGCGAGCACATGGCGCGCCTGGGCTTCCGGACGATGGACGAGATGATCGGCCGCTCCGACCGCCTCGAGATGCGTCCGGCGCTCGACCACTGGAAGGCGCGCGGACTGGACTTCAGCCGGATCCTCGCCCTCCCGGACGTGCCGGGCACGTACGAGGGCCGCGCGACCAAGATCCAGGAGCACCGCGTGGAGGACTCGCTCGACGCGACGACCCTCCTCGAGCTCGCCGCCCCGGCGCTCACGGAGGGGCTGCCGGTCCGCGCCACGCTCCCGATCCGGAACGTGAACCGCGCGGTGGGGACCATGCTCGGCTCGGAGGTCACGCGCCACTGGGGCGCCGTTGGCCTGCCGCAGGACACGATCAGCCTGACCTTCCAGGGGTCGGCCGGCCAGAGCTTCGGGGCGTTCATCCCGCGCGGCCTGACGCTGCGCCTGGAGGGCGACGCGAACGACTACATCGGCAAGGGCCTGTCCGGCGGGCGGCTCATCGTGGCGCCGCCGGCGGGATCGCCGTTCATCGCCCACGACAACGTCATCGCCGGCAACGTCGCCCTCTACGGCGCGACCGACGGCGAGACCTTCATTCGCGGCGTGGCCGGCGAGCGGTTCGCGGTCCGCAACTCCGGGGCCACGGCCGTCGTGGAGGGCGTGGGCGACCACGGCTGCGAGTACATGACCGGCGGCCGCGTCCTCGTCCTGGGCCGGACCGGGCGCAACTTCGCCGCGGGCATGTCCGGCGGCGTGGCCTGGGTCCTGGACGACGGCGGGGACTTCGCGTCCCGCTGCAACCCGGAGCTGGTGTCCCTGGAGCCGCTGGCCGCGGACACCGAGGACGGCGGCACCGTGCTGGAGCTCCTGCGGCGGCACAGCGACCTCACGGGCTCGGAGCGTGCCGCGGAGCTGCTGGCCACGTGGCCGGGCTCCGCCGACCGGTTCGTCCGGGTCATCCCCAACGACTATCGCCGCGTCCTCGAGGCGCAGGGGCGGATGCGGGCGCTCGGCCTGACCGCGGACGAGGCCGAGATGGCCGCCTTCGAGGAGAACGCCCGGGACCTCGCGCGGGTGGGCGGCTCCTGATGGGCAACCCCACGGGCTTCATCCAGATCGCTCGCCGCGGCCAGCCGTCGCGGCCCCCGCTCGAGCGCATCAGGGACTGGAGCGAGGCGCACCCGCGCCTCGCACCCGACGACCTGGCGTCGCAGGGCGCGCGCTGCATGGACTGCGGCATCCCCTACTGCCACACCGGGCTGATGATCAGCGGGATGGCCTCCGGCTGCCCGATCAACAACCTCATCCCCGAGTGGAACGACCTCGTCTACCGCGGCCAGTGGCGCGAGGCGGCGATCCGCCTCCACCGGACGAACAACTTCCCGGAGTTCACCGGCCGCGTCTGCCCGGCGCCCTGCGAGGGGTCGTGCACGGTCGGCATCAGCGGCGACCCGGTCGCGATCAAGACCATCGAGCAGGAGATCGCTGACCGCGCTTGGGACGAGGGCTGGATCGTCCCGACCCCGCCGCTCAGGCGCAGCGGCAAGACCGTCGCGGTCATCGGGTCCGGGCCGGCCGGGCTCGCCGCCGCGGACCAGCTCAACGCGCTCGGCCACCTGGTCACCGTCTTCGAGCGGGCGGGGCGCATCGGCGGCCTGCTGATGTGCGGCATCCCGAACATGAAGCTCGACAAGGACGTCGTCGGGCGGCGGACCGCCCTCATGGAGGCCGAGGGCGTCACGTTCCGGACCGGCGTCACCGTCGGCGCGGACGTCGCCGCGGACGAGCTGCTCGCGACGTTCGACGCGGTGGTCCTGGCCACGGGCTCCACCGTCGCGCGCGACCTGGCGGTGCCGGGACGCGAGCTCGGCGGGATCCACCTCGCGATGAGCTTCCTGCGCGGCAACACGCGCCGGCTGCTCGACGGGGGGGCGGACGCCGAGGCGCCGATCGACGCCGCCGGCAAGGACGTCATCGTCATCGGCGGCGGCGACACCGGCACGGACTGCGTGGGCACAGCGATCCGGCAGGGCGCACGGAGCGTCCGCCAGCTGGAGCTGCTCGCCCGGCCGCCGCTCGAGCGCGCCGCGAACAATCCGTGGCCCGAGTGGCCGAAGGTCTACAAGATGGACTACGGCCAGGAGGAGGCCGCGGCGCTCTGGGGCGAGGACCCGCGCCGCTACTCCACGACGACGCGCCGGTTCATCGGCCGCAGCGAGCGTGTGGCGGGCGTCGAGATCGCGGACATCAGCTGGCAGCCGGGCCCGGACGGGCGCGTGGCCATGCGCGAGGTCCCGGGCACGACCCAGTCGGTCCCCGCCGACCTCGTGCTGCTCGCCCTGGGCTTCACCGGGCCGGAGCCTGCGCTGCCCAGGGCCTTCGAGTGCGAGCTCGACCCGCGCGGCAACGTGCGAACGGGCGACGACCGGATGACCTCGATGCCGGGCGTGTTCGCCGCGGGCGACTGCGTGCGCGGCCAGTCGCTGGTCGTGTGGGCAATCAAGGAGGGCCGCGCCGCCGCCGAGGGCGTGGACCGGTACCTGGCCCGGGTCGTCTAGGCCTCGGCAGGTCATCCGGCACGTCGCACACGGGCCGCTGCTCGGCCAAGCCACCGCCCGCTGGTGACCCGGGATCTCGCTCTCACCCTGATCGGCATATGGATCACCAGGGAGGGTCTCACGCACGGCTCGGGCACCCAAAGTCGGGTTTCGGGGTGCGACCCCTGCACGACGGGCCCGAATCTGATCCGGAGACCGATCAAACGCCCGGCACAACCGGGCCGAGCCTACACGCGGAGGCGCATCGACCACGGACAAACCCATACGTCCTGCCGGACCGGCCGGACGTGTTGCTACCTCCTGGAGAACTGGCGCTACCGCGAGTCACGTGTTCGACATGGCTTGCCCACCCACGAGGTGTCGGCTATGGTCGGCGCATGGGGGCCCCCCGACTTCTTCCTCCTTTCGGACAACGACAACGGCATGACGGCAGTCCCGGTCGACCCGGACCTGGAGCTGGACGACTACGCGCTGCTGGCGGGTGAGCTGCGGCCCGATGTGCCGATCGAGTTCCGACACCACGTCGGATCCGTGCCCAGGGACATCGTGATGGGCGGCCATTCCTCGCTGTTCCTGATCTCCACGCATGTCCGGGACACGCTCGTCCGCGGCGGCTTCACGGGATGGGCTACCTACCCGGTGGTGCTCCGCCGCAAGCGCGGCGAGGAGATCCCGGGCTACCACGGTCTGGCGATCACGGGCCGCGCGAAGCCGATCAGCCGGGCCGCATTCCTGGCCGGACTCGCCGCCCACGGCGCAGCCCGGACGGGCGTGCGACTCGCCAGCAAGGATGACCTCTACCTCGAAGGAAGACGACCGGCGGCGGCGATCGTCGTGCGCGGCAACGTTGCCCGGGCGCTGCGGGCGGCCAAGGTGACCAACCTGCGGCTCGCGCCCGTCGGCTGACGCTCGAACCGATCTCTCCCGGACGCGCTCCGGCGCCAGCTCACGCATTGCTCTCCAGGCTGGATGCCAGAAGTCCAGCAATCCGTCCTGCCGGTCTGGACAGGTCGTGTGACCCGCAGCTCGCTACGGATGACCCCGGCCGCCGCCATCCGTAATGCGCGCCCGGCCAGGCGCGGCCGGCACGGACACGACCCCCAGGGCAGCGAGGATCGCGGATGCCTCCGCCCGGTCGCGAGCCACCTCGGCCGCGGGGCGCCCCGGCAGGGCGGCCGCCGTGTCGAGGGTCAGCGCGACCTCGAAGCTGGCCCCGAGTGCCCGCGCCTCGTGCAGGCTTGCGGCCACGTGCGCCGCCGCGTCCGTGGGCGCGACCGCCGCCGCGTCCGGCGCCGCGTCCGGCACCGAGCCGTCGACCAGGTCGGCCCAGGCCAGGGTCCGCTCCAGCTGCGCGGCGAGGACGCTCTGCTCCGCCTCGTTCCGGACCCGGACGAGCGTCTCGCGGGCGACCCGGCGTGCCTCCTCGGCGCGACCGGCGAGGGCGAGGCATTCCGCGATCCGGGCCCGGGTCTCGTCGACATAGCCCGCGGCACCGATGCGCCCGAAGGCCGCCGCGGCGTCCTCGAGCAGCCCGAGCGCCTCGTCGTGGCGCCCGGCGCGGGCCGCCGCCCGGCCCAGGTTGCTCGTTGCCAGCGCGACGCCGATCTGGTAGCCGGCAGCCGCCCAGACGCGGAGCGCGTCGCGCAGCAGGGCGTCGGCCTGGGGCAGGTGCCCCTGGTCCGAGAGGATCTCCGCCTCGTTGTTGGACTGCGTCGCTGCGTTCGCGATGTCGCCCGCGCGGCTCTTGGCGTCACGACTCCGCCGGTAGAGTGCCAGCGCGTCGTCCCAGCGCCCCTCGAAGTACGCCTCGATGCCCAGGTTGTTGAGCACGTTCCCCTGGCCGACGAGGTCGCCGAGCTCCTCGTAGATCGGCAGGGCGAGGTCGCGATAGCGGGCCACCTCCGGGCTGCCGAGGTCTCCATAGGCCGCGTGCAGCAGGTAGTAGGCGTTGGCCAGGACGTCGCGATGGCCGCCGGCGGCCGCGGGCTCGAGGACCGGCAGCGCCCCGGCGACGCAGGCGGCGTAGCGGCCCTGGCGGTAGCGAATGCCGGCGATGTCGACGACGAGCCGCGCCGCGAGCGCGTCCTCGCGGCGCGCAAGCGCCGTGAGCGCGTCCTCGCGGGCCGCGTCGGACGCGTCGTGCGCCTCGGCGTGGTCTGCCAGCAGCCGCCGGGCCCGGCCGTACCAGCGGATCGCCGCGTCGTAGTTGCCCGTCCGCTCGGACACGAGGCCGCTCTTGCGCGCGAGACGCGCGAGGTCCAGCACCGAGTCCGCCGCGCCTGGGCCGTCGTCCCGCCGCCGGGCCAGGCGCCGCGCCCGGTCGTACGCAACGAGCGCCTCGTCGTAGCGACCGGCGGGCTCGGCGGCGTCGCCCATGGCCTCGGCCACCGCGGCGACGGCCCCCGGCGGCAGGTCGCTGACCTGGGGCGCGCTCGCGAGGGCGCGCCGGTACAGCGCGGCGGCGTCCGCGTTCGCGTACTGCGCGCGGGCGAGGTCGCCGGCCCGCCGGGCGTAGCGGAAGGCCTCGCTCGGGCGACCGCCCTCGTCGAAGTGGGTCGCGAGGACCGCGGCGACCGGGTCGGTGTCACCGCCCGCCCGCCGCTCGATCGCGAGCGCGAGGCCCAGGTGGATCTCGTGGCGGCGGGCGTGCGACAGCCCCTCGTACGCCGCGTCGCGCACGAGGTCGTGGCGGAACCGCAGCACCGACGGCCCTTCCCAGCTCACGAACTCGTGGAGGCCGTTCCAGAGCGCGAGGTCGCGGACGTCGCCGTCGCCGGCCAGCGCCTCGGCGAGCAGGTCGACGTCAACGGTCCTGCCCAGCACGGCCGCGCGGCGCAGCAGGCGCAGCTCCCGAGGGCCGAGCCGGTCGATGCGGCTCGCGAGGAGGGATTCGAGGCGCTCCGGGAGCCGGTCCACGGAGCCCGTCACCACCGCCGCCTCGGCGAGCTCGCGGGCGAACAGCGGGTTGCCCGCGGCGCGCTCCACGATCCCGGCCAGGTCCGCGTCCGAGAGCGGGCGGTCCGCGGCCGCCAGCGCGAGGCGGGCCACGGCGTCGGGGCGCAGCGCCGCGAGGTCGAGACGCGAGATCGTCCGCCCGGGGACGAGGGCCGGGCCCGGCCGGCGCAGGACGATGATCAGCCAGCGCCACGCGCCGGGCGAGGCGGCCAGCGCGGACACGAACGCGATCGTCGCCTCGTCCGCCCAATGCATGTCCTCGAGCAGGATGACGGACGAGCTCGGCAGCACCGTTGCCAGGACACGGCCCAGCTCTGCGTGCAGGCGCGCGCGGCGGAAGGCGGGAGCGAGCGCCTCGACCTCCGGAGTCGGCGCGGCCGCGGCCCCGAACGGGATGGCGAGCAGCGGCAGCCACGGGGCGGCGTCGGGCAGGACGTCCGCGAGCCAGGCGGCCAGCCGCTCGCCGGCCACGTCGGCACCCGCATCGGGCGGGATGTCGGCGAGCTCGCGCAGGGCCGGCCGCAGGGCGCCATACGGGATGGCGGCGTCGCTCGTGGAGCAGCGCACGATCATCCGGGCGGCGACCGCGGGGTCCTCGAGCAGCTCCGCCACGAGCCGCGACTTGCCGGCACCCGCCTCGCCCGTGATCTCGACGAACCCGCCCCGCCCGGCGGCGGCGTCCGCCAGCGCCGAGCGGAGGACCGCGAGCTCCGCGTCGCGGCCAGTCAGCGGGAGACGGGCCCCGGACCGGACGCGGATGCCACTCGGCGCCCCGACGAGATACGGGACCACGGGCTCGGTCTTGCCCTTGGCCGCGAACGCCGGCAGCGCCTCGGATGCGAACTCGGTCGTCGTGCGCGCCAGGACGTCCGCTGTGGCGAGGAGCTGGCCCGGCGCAGCCCTGTGGGCGATCCGCGCCGCGAGGTTCGTCGTGTCGCCCATCGCCGTGTACGTCCGGCGGTGCGGCGTCCCGAGGTCACCCGCGAAGATCGGGCCGCGGTTGGCGCCCGCCCGCAGCCGCAGCCGCTCCGCCTCCGGGATGGCGAGGATGTCGCGGAGGGCCCGCAGCATCCGCTCCTCCTCCTCGCCGGTCGCGACGGGAGCGCCGGCGGCCAGGAACAGCGTCGCCCCGTCGGAGGTGACGTCGGTGTCGAGAACGGTGACCCCGTGGCGCTCACCGGCCTCACAGGCGGCGCGGAACCACGCGTCGAGATCCGCCGCGACGGCCGCGACCCCTTCCGGTCCCGAGGCGAGCCGCCCGTCCAGGCCCGAGGCAAGCACGAATGCGATGGTCCCCTGCCGGTGCTCGCTCTCGAGCGCCTGGGTGTCCGCCTCCAGGAACGGGCGCAGCGGCCGCGTGACCAGGGGCCGCGCGTCCACGCCGTCCGGGGCGGGCGGCGCGCCCACGGCACGGGCCGGCGGGATCACGCGCCGGAGCAGGTGGCCGTCGCCGCGGCCGTCGCGCAGCTGCTCGGGGTCCAGCCCGGCGGCCGTCGCGGTGTCGAGCATCACCTCGCCGGCCGTCGCCTCGCGCTCCATCCGCACCACCGAGGTGGTGGTGGGTCCCACGAGGAACAGGCCGCGGTCCGCCTCACCGGCCATGACGAGGTCGACGGGCCCGGTGGCGACCCCGATGGACACGCGCAGGTTCACCCGGCCCACCGACGTGTCGACGAGGCCGTGCGCGGTGATCCAGGCGCGGACCTCGGCGGCGGCCCGGGCGGCGCGCATCGCGGACCCCTCGCCCTCGAACAGGACGATGAGCGCGTCCCCGGCGAAGACGCAGACGTCGCCGCCCCACGTCTCGATCTCGGCGATGAGCGCGGTCATGATCTGGCTGACGAGGCCCACGACCTCCTCGGCGCCGGCGCGACCACGGGCGGCGAGCCGCTCGGAGAGGCGCGTGAACCCGGAGATGTCCGCGAACAGCAGGGAGCCGTCAACGCACCGGTGGCGGACGTCGGGCGTCTCGGCGAGCCAGCGCAGGGCGATCCGGGGCGCATACGGACGCCCCGTGTCGGTGCCCTGCGCCTGCGTCACGCCGTGCGGTGCTCCCTGGCCGTGCCCGGTGTCGCGGCGGCCCCGGAGGAGCCGCCGCGGACCCCGCTACTTGAGGCTGAAGTTGGCGGTCCTGACCTGCCCGTCGGCGAGCGTGATCCGGAGGACGTAGCAGCCCTTGCCTGACGGGGTCTTCCAGTTGTACTGGAACTGGTTGGTGGCGGTGTCGTAGGAGAGGCCGCTGTTCCCGGCCGTGGTGGTCGGGAGCGGGTCGGCCGTCCCGGTCAGCGTCGCGCAGCTCACGGCCTGGTAGGTCGTGGACGCCACGGCCGGCAGGACCGAGATGAACGCCCCCGCCTCGGACTTCAGCTGGAACTTGACCGGGTAGGTACGACCGCCGTTGCCCGAGTTGATCACGGGCGGGTTGTCCACCGGGGCGGAGAACCCGGTGAAGCTGATCGGTGCGACGTACGCAGGCGCCGAGACCGCGGCCGTCGCGTTGCTTGCCACGTCCGTGGCGCCCGAACAGGTCGCCGTGGTCATCGGGATGCCGTTGACCGGCGCCGTGACCCGGGAGATCGCCGCCGCCGTGGCGACGCCGGACAGCGCGTCCGTCGTCACGCAGGCGAGCGTGGCCCTGGCGCCGCTGAACGTCACCGCCGGGGCGGTCCGATCGAGCCGGATCGTGGCGCTCGAGGTGCCCCGGTTGCCGGCGCGGTCCTCGACCGAGCCGCTGACCGTCGTGATGCCCTCGGCCGTCACGTTGACGGGGGCCGGGCAGGCGCCGGCGGCGAGGCCGGACAGCGTGTCGCCGCCGGTGAAGGTCACGCCCCACGGAGGCTCCCCTATTCCAGCCCGCCGCGTTCGGCGCCGGGGCGACGGCCGCGGTGAGGGACGGGGCGGTCTGGTCGAGGCGGACCGTGACCGTCGCCGTCGCCGCGTTGCCCGCGACGTCGTGGACGGTGCCGGCGACGTCCTGGGCGCCCTCGCCGGTCACGGTGACCGGGGCCGGGCAGCCGGCTGCGTCGAGACCCGAGAGGCCATCCGAGCAGGTGAAGCTCACGGTCGCCGAGGCGCCGTTGCGCCAGCCGGCCGGGACGACGTCGGCGGTGATGGTCGGAGCCACGCCGTCGAGCCGGACGGTCGCCACGACGCCCGCCTCGTTGCCGGCGCGGTCGGTGACGACGCCGGACACCTCCGTGACACCGCCGGTCGACACGGTGACCGGGGCAGGGCATGCGCCCGCCTCGATCCCGGACCCGCCGTCGGTACAGGTGAAGGTGACGGTCGCGCTGTCGGCCGCGATCCAGCCGGCCGCGCCGGGGGCCGGCGCGATGGCCGCGCTGATGACAGGGCCGGTCGTGTCGGCGACCCGTGCCTCGAAGCCCACGCCCTTGCCGGACGCGACGGCGACGTTGCCCGCGGCGTCGACCGCTTGGGCGAAGTAGCGGACGGAGCCTGATGCGGGCAGGGTGCTCGCGAGGGTCGCCGTGCCGGTCCAGGTGCCGGCGCCACCGTCGGCGAGCTCCGTGAACCGCCAGGTCGTCCCGTCGGTGTCCTGCCAGGCGGCGAGGACGCGCTTCACGGCCCCGTCGGCCCCGTCCCCGTTGGGATCGGTGACGACGACGGCGAAGGCGACCGAGGCGCCCGTGACGGGAGCCGAGCTGCGGGCGATCACGGGCTCGGCGAAGTCGGCGGTTCCGGCGGGCGCGTAGAGCACCCGGACGCCGACGCTGTCGAACAGGCGCTGGACGCCGGTCCCGTCCGAGGGCGAGCCCAGGAACGCGCCGGGCACGAGGACCAGGTCCTGCGCGGGCCCGTCCGGGGTGAGCGAGCTGCGCACGACCGCCATCCGGGCCGGCCATGCGGCGTCGGCGGCCTCGACCTCGGGCGCGGATGCGGCGAGGTCGATGGTCGGCGTGGACAGGACGGGGTTGACGTTCGCGATGTCGTGCGAGAGGAGCGAGGTGACCAGGGCGCCATGGGCGACCTGCCCGGGGCTGCCGATCGCGACGCTCGTCCGCGGCTGGATCGGGAGGTACTGCGTGACCTGCGGGTCCTGCCCGTCGGCGGTCCAGAACCGACCGCGCGGGCTGCTCGCGTCCTCGGCGAAAACCGGGGTCGCGGTGTGATCGAGGGAGACGAGGCCCGTCGCGGTGTCCGTGCCGAGCGGCCCGGGCAGCGCGGTAACGACCGGGGCCGCGGAGGACGTGCCCACGCCGGAGCCCGCGATGCGGCCGCCGGACGGGACCGTGCCGACGCCCCAGAACGGGAGGCCGTAGAAGGCCGTCTGCTGGAGGATCTTGAGGTCGTAGACGCCGACGGCGGCGAGGCTGCCGTAGTACGCCTGCTTGGCGTAGACGAGCGCCTGGCCGGCCGTCAGCGAGCCGTCGAGCAGCTTCGCGTAGAGGGCCATGAGCCGCTCGCTATAGGCGACGGTCGCGGTGTCACCGATGCCGAACCCGGTGTTGGCGACATAGACCGAGACGCCCGCCTTCGAGAGCGTCTGGGCCCAGTCGAGCCGGAGCTCGGCCGCGGCGCCACCGGTGCCCGCTACGTACGCGTCCGGCACGGCCAGGCCCGCGTGGCAGCCCATCGTGAACAGGACGCGCCCGGCGAGCTCGTCGGCGGTGCTCAGGGCGGCGATGTCCGACGCCGTCACGACGGCACCGGTCCCGCCCGCGACATTGCCCGCGGACGGCAGCAGCGCCGTGTGGTCGTAGTGGGCGTTGACGGAGGCCACGAGGGGCGCGGCCCCGCCCGCGGGGAAGAGCTTGGCGAGGAGCGCCGCGCCGTCCCACGGGGTCGTGGCGTCGTAGCCGTCGATGAGGCTGGTGTCGACGGTCCGGCCGCCGACCGTGAGCCGTGACGCCGCAGCCGACGCGCCGTCGGCGAGGAAGTCGTAGCCCGCGACCAGGCCGGTGTGGGTGTCCAGGGCCCCGCCGTTCGCCCCGAAAGACGCCAGCTGGGCCGAGATCTCGCCCGGGGTCTCGACGAGGCGGCCGACCGCGATGCGCGGGACGAACAGGCTGCTGCCGTCGCCGATCGCGACCGGGTTCGGGTCGCCGTAGGGGTCGTCGGTGAGGGTGTACGCGCCCGACGCGGCGGAGGAGATCGGGTTCAGCGTGTCGCCGAAGGTCGAGGCGTAGTCGGACTCGTTGCTGATCCGGGTGAGGTCGGCGACGCGGCCCATCGGCACGATGTCGTCGCCGCCCACGATCGTCACGTAGGCGAGGTCCGGGCTGGTCGCGCGGATGCCGGCCAGGATCCCGGTGATCTCGCGGGCGACGCCGTTCGCCGCCGGGACCGAGCACGGCGTGGTATCCCAGAGGTCGTAGGCCCCATCGACGGGCGCGTAGGCATCGAGCGGGACCACGACCGGGCTGATCCCCAGGGCCGGGTGCGCCCCGAGGTACGAGACGAGGTCCGCGAGGTCCGACGCGATCGCGTCGGCGGCGGCCTGGCCGTGCGTGGCGGCGAGCCGGGACGGGTTGGTGAGGAAGACAGCGTTGGCGCCGGCCGGGATGACCGGCGCGATGCCGGGGATGCCCGCCGGGTTCGGGAAGGACCGCGCCGGGCAGACGCCGTCCGGCCTGGGGGCCGTGACCCTGGCGCGCAGCAGGTACGGGTTGACCGAGGTGGCGCCGTTGTACCCGGAGATCTCGACCACGTAGTCGCCCGTGACGGGCGCGATGGTGCCGACGCTCTCGGCGTCCGAGCCGCGGTGCTGCGAGATGGAGAGCGGCGTCATGAGCGCGAAGATGCCGTCGGGCGGCGGGACGAAGGCGCTGGTCCAGCCGTCGTCGAGGCGGAGGTCCGCCAGCGACTGGGCGGCGAGGGACGCCGCGGCCCGGCCGACGCCGAGACCCGCGTCCTCCACGAGACGGCCGGGCAGGCCGTCCGCGGCGGTGGGGAACAGCGACGGGGACACGGTGACGCCCGACGGACCGTAGAGCACGAGGTCGGCATCGAGCGGCAGGTTCGTGAGCTCGGCGCTGATGCGGCTGCCGGCCGGGACACCCGTGATGCGGTACCAGTCGACGTCGTCGTTCCGGCTGATGTAGCCCGTCACGAGCGAGTCCAGGCGCGGGTCGCTGCCGGGGTTGCCCGGGAGCTGCGGGATGCGGTTGTCGTGGAAGTTGGGCTCACCGGGGGAGTTGGGCTCGGCGCCGTCCTCGATGCCGACGATGTCGACCGACGTGGACGCGAGGAAGGTGCCGCTGAGCGTCGCCATCTCGAACGAGACCGCCGCCGGCCCGAGGGCCAGGCCCGGCTGCCATTGCACGGTGACGCCACCGAGCCGGCCGGACGGCATGGCGGGGAAGTCGAACGAGACGCGCACGCGCCCGTCTTGATCCGTCGACGTCGTTGTGACGGCGATCGTGCTGGTGGCCCCGTCGGACAGCCCGATCTGGCCGGGCGTGGAGCCCGGGGGGAGGAACGCCGTGATCCGGACCGGCTCCGTGGTCAGCGGTTGGCCGCCGGACCCGAGGGCGCCGGTGGATTCGACGCGGATGAACCCGCTGATCCCGGGGCGCGCGGCAAGGGTCGCGGGGGGGTCCCCGGCGCCATCGGAGCCCAGGCCCGGGGTGATGATCAGGCGGCCCGGCGCCGAAAGGCCGAGGCTGGCGATCGGGAAGTCCTCGAACGGGAACGCAGCGGGGGGCACGAGACCCAGCAGGACGTCCGCGAGCGACACGGAGCCGTCCAGGTACTGGGCGAGCTCGCCCAGGGTGATGTCCGCGCCGGTGTCGCTCGTCCAGAGGCCCAGCTCACCGAGCGTGATGTCGTGGCCGGTGATGTCGGTCCACGTGTTCAGCGCGCCCAGCAGGTACGGGGCGAAGGTCGCCGGGTCGAGCAGGAACGCCGTGATCGCGTCGATGACGAGCGAGTCGACGCCGGTCGCGGCATCGAGGCTCAGGTCGCCGAGGAGCACGTCGGGCTCGGGCGTCGCGCCCGCGGCCTGGAGCGACGCGATGAACTCCGCGAGGGTGATCGCCGGGGCGTCGGCCGCGAGGTCGAGGCGGAGGTCGCCCAGCAGCACGTCCGGCTGGGCGGCGGCGAGGAGCGCCAGCAGGTCGCCGACCGTGAGGGCGGCGGTGCCGGCGTCGGTGGTGGTCAGGTCGAGGCGCAGGTCGCCCAGGACCGGGGCGCCGGCGAGGGACCCGGTGGCGAGGTCGCCGAGGACCGGGCCAGGCTGGGCGGCGAGCAGCGCGGCGAGCAGAGCCTCGAGGGTCACGGACGGGGCTCCCGCACCGGCGAGGTCGACCCGGACGTCGCCCAGCAGGACATCGGCGGTGCCGGCCACCTGGACGGCGAGCAGGTTCGCGAGGGTCGCGCCGGCCATGAAGCCGCCCGCGGCCGCCACCGAGGCGAGCGTCGCGCCCGGGGCGGGCGGGGTCGCGAACGGGGCGCCCGTCATGACGAAGTGCGAGGCCGGGCGCGCGCCCAGCGGCGCCGACGTCCACAGGATCGCCGACAGCGGAAGGCTTCCGATCGTCGAGGCGCCGAGGTCGATGTTCTTGAGCGGGATGTTCTTGAGCGGGGCCGTCCCGAAGTCGATGTTCTTGAGCGGGATGTTCTTGAGCGGGGCCCCGGCCAGCGCGATGTTCTTGAGCGGGATGTTCTTGAGCGGTGAGCCCGCGATGTCGATGTTCTTGAGGGGGATGTTCTTGAGCGGGGCCGTGGCGAACGCGATG
>JANNHX010000344.1:0-2928 GCA_031404615.1 Chloroflexota bacterium | reverse complement strand
CCTCGCCGCGCTGGAGGACCTGGAAGGTGTCGCGGATGTGCCGGTACGCCCCGCCGCCGTCAAGGAATCGGTACTCGCAGGTGGCGGCCTGGAGGGCTTCGAGGGCCGCCTCCACGACGGCGGTCGTGCCCTCGAGGTCGTCGGGGTGGACGTGCTCCTCCCAGAAGTCGCGGACGGCCGACCACTCGTCCGGGTCGAGGCCGAGGATGTCCCGGGCGCGCGGTGATACGTAGGCCATGCGGTGGTCCGTGCCGTCGGCCTCCCAGATGATCCCGGGCAGCGTGCCGATGAGATCGACAGATGGCGTGACCGGGACCGGTCGAGGCGAGCTGGTCGGCGAGGCCCCGATTTCGGCCACCGTTCTCCCGTTCGTGTCTCAGGCGATGAGCGTCAAGTGCTCTGCGCGACGGGACCCACAGGTACTGCACGTCGAGTCGCGGCTCGTGGCGATGCTACCGTCGGCAGCGGTGGGGCACACCCCCCGAACGGCCCCCGAGTCGAGGGCGGTTGGCGCCGGCCCGCCGGGATCACGGATTGGTGCCCGTCCAGCGCGGCCCCTCGGCATCGATCCGCAGGACGGACCACCGCCCGAGCCGTCGCCACGGAACCGCCGACACGTCATACTCCACCACCTCGTAGTGGCGGCCGCAGCCCTCCCAGCCCGCGCATGGGGCCTGGTTCGGCGGCTGGTCCCAGGGCAGCACGGCACGGAGGCGGAGCTCGGCGAGGGCCTCGTCGAAGGTGGCGAAAGCCCCCTCCGCCTGGGAGTGCAGGTCGTCCTCGATCACGAAGGCGATGTCGATGGCCATGGGCGGCTCCCGGGTCGTCGGGCACCGCGTCCGGACGTCGCGGTGGCGGTGAGGCTACTCGCAGTCCGGGCAGCGCGGTGGCTGTCACATGCCCTCCGCTCGCGCACGGGCGGAAGGTTGACCGCGGCAGACGCGCGACGGCCTAACCGGCCACGGCGTCAGCGCGTTCGGGCGCCCGTGAACGCCTCGTCAACGAGTGTGAGCACGCGGTCGATCTCCGCCGCGGTCGTCGGGCGACCCAGGGTCAGTCGGACCGCGCCCATGCCAACCTCCGGGCGCACGCCCATGGCGGCGAGAACCGGCGACAGCGTGACCGACCCGGCGTGGCAGGCGGAGCCGGTTGAGGCTGCGACACCGTCGAGCGCCGCCAACACGTCGGCCCCAACACGCCCCGAGAACGAGACGCTCAGCGTGTTCGGGAGGCGATCCTCGGGGTGGCCGTTGAGCACAAGCCCCTCGCCGAAGCGGGCGCGCAGGCCCCCCCAGAGCTGCTCGCGGAGCCCCTGGATCCCGGCCGCGCCGGAGAGGTCTGACGCCAGCTCGCATGCCTCGCCCAGCGCCGCGGCCAGGAGCACGCTCTCGGTCCCGGCGCGGCGCCCCATCTCGTGGCCTGCGCCGTGGATGAGCGGCTCAAGGGTCACGCCGCGGCGCACATACAGCGCGCCAACGCCCTTGGGCGCGTAGGCCTTGTGGCCCGCGATCGACAGCAGGTCCACGCCCAGGTCGTCCACGCGTGTCGGGACCTTGCCCACGGACTGGGCGGCATCGGTATGCACGAGGATGCCGCGTTCTCGGGCGATGGCCGCGATCTCCGCGACTGGCTGGATCGTGCCGACCTCGTTGTTGGCGTGCATGACGCTCACGAGGATCGTCTGGGGCGTGATGGCGCGGCGCACGTCGTCGGGGTCAACCCGCCCGGTGCCATCGACTGGCACGATCGTCACGCGGGCGCCCTGGCGCTCGAGGGAGCGCAGTGGCTCCAGGATCGCGGGGTGCTCCACCGCCGTGGTCACGACGTGGTTCCCGCGCTCCCGCCGCGCGAAGGCCGCGAAGAAGATGCCCTTGAGCGCGAGGTTGTTCGCCTCGCTGCCGCCGCTGGTGAAGACGACCTCGTCTGGCGCGGCGCCCAGGAGCGCGGCGACCTGCCCGCGTGCCCGGTCCAGGACCGCCTTCGCCTCGTGGCCGCCGGCGTGCGTGGCCGAGGGGTTGGCGAAGGGGCCGGCCAGGAGAGGCTGCATGACCGCGGCGACCCGCGGATCGATGGGCGTGCTCGCGTTGTAGTCGAGGTAGATCGTCGGACGCGCCGCTGTCACGAGGGTTCGTCTCCTGTCACGACCGGGAACCCGTCCAGGCTCCACTCGGGGAAGCCCGCCTCCATGCGGGTCGCCCGGCGCCCGAGCCGGCGCAGCAGCGCGACCCCCTGGGGTGCCATCGCGCAGTACGGGCCGCGGCAGTAGGCCACGACCTCGAGGTCCGCGGGCAGGTCCGCCAGGCGTGCCTCGAGCTCGGGGAGCGGGATGGAGATGGCGCCCGCGACGTGTCCCGCGGCGTACTCCTCGCGCGGCCGCAGGTCCACGACGACGGCCGTGCCGGCGGCGACGCGCTCCAGGAGCTCCGCGCGGCTCACGGCCTCGATCGGTTCGCCGAGATACGCCCGGGCCGCGCGCTCGGCGTCCGCGATCCGGTTGGTGGCGACGGTCCTCAGGGCTGCGAGGAGCGCATACGCGTCCTCGCCCGAGATCCGGTACAGGATCCGGTTGCCATCGCGGCGCGAGGTCACGAGCCCCGCCGCGCGCAGTGTCTGGAGGTGCGCGGACGCCAGGCCGATGGAAATCGCGGCGGCGCCGGCGAGGGATTCCACGCTCCGCTCTCCCTGGGCCAGGAGGTCGAGCATCTCGACGCGGTGGCCGTTCGCGAGGGCCTTCCCCACGCGCGCAAACACCTCGTGGAGCTCGTCCTTGGCGGCCCGCGTCCCGACGGGCGGTTCCGGCTGACGGGCCGCCGGTCCCTGTGAATCCATGCCGTTCGTCTCCTTGCGCGTCTCCATGACCTGCAGCATTCTACTCATCATTGGAATACCGTCACAGGTGCCGCCCGGCACTGCGAGAGGACTCGGTCG
>JANNHX010000343.1:0-8803 GCA_031404615.1 Chloroflexota bacterium | reverse complement strand
CCGCCCGGATCGTGGCGACCCGCCGGGCCGAGGTCGCCGCGGCGGAGGACCTGGACCTGCCCGAGGTCATTCTGGGCGACGACTTCGTCCCGCGGCACCGGCCAGCCGCTGGCGCCATGACGCTGCTCGGCGTGCCCAGCTCGCGCGGCACGTACCGAGGCCCGGCACGGGTCATCCGGTCCACGGACGAGGCGTCGCGCCTCGTCCAGGGCGACGTTCTGGTGGTGCCGTACTCCGATGTCGCGTGGACGCCCCTGTTCGCCAGGGCGGGTGCCGTCGTGGCGGAGTCGGGTGGAATGCTGTCCCACAGCTCCATCGTGGCCCGCGAGCACGGCATCCCGTGCGTGGTGTCAACGCCCGGCTGCCTGGGGCTGATCGACGGCGTGACGGTCCACGTCGACGGGTATACCGGCGTCGTCACGGTCGAGGAGGCCTGAGTCCTGGACCCGGTCATCGCGCTCGCCGCCACCGTCGTCGGCTACCTGCTGGGGTCGATCTCGTTCGCGCGCCTCGTCGCCCGGCGAGTGGACCGGACCGTGGACGTGACGCACATCGTCACCGAGGTTGGCGACGGGGTGACGTTCACCAGCGACGCGGTGAGCGCCACGTCCGTACGCATGAAGCTGGGCAAGCGGTACGGCCTGTTGGTGGCGCTGTTGGACATGGCCAAGGTCGCGATCCCGGTGCTCGTGTTGCGCCTGCTGTACCCGGGTGAGCCCTACCTGTACCTCGCGGCAGCAGCGAGCGTCGCCGGGCACAACTGGCCCGTCTACCACCGCTTCAAGGGCGGCCGGGGCGAGTCCGCCATCATGGGCGCCCTGCTCGTCATCGACCCGGTCGGGCTGGTCCTCATGCTCACGCTGGGGATGGTCATCGGGTTCCTCGCCGGCAACATCCTCGTGCTGGAATGGACCGGGTTCATCCTGATGGTGCCCTGGCTGTGGGTTACGACCGGCGATCCGGCGGCCGTTGCCTTCATGGTGTCCGTCCTGGCCATGTGGGCGATCGCGATGCTTCCCGAGCTGCGCCAGTACGCGGCGATGATCAAGCTGCCCAACGCGCCGACCAACGAGCGGATGGTGGCGGAGTACGGCATGAGCGCCAGGCTTGGCCGGGCCATGGACAGATACTCGATCCCGGCCCTGGTCAAGCGGTACCGCTCGACCCCGGGCTAGGGGGCCACCCATGGCGATCGGCGTGCGCTGGCGGAAGGTCCGTGGCGACTTGGGCCAGTACCGCGCGCGTACGGTGCTGGTTGTCGCGTCGATCGCGATCGGAGCGTTCGCCGTGGGCACCACCGCCGGGGCCGAGGCTCTCCTCCGACGCAACCTCGAGGAGGGGTTCGCGGCGACGCGACCCGCCGCCGCCACATTGTTCACCGGCATGGGCTTCGACCGCGAGCTCGTGGACGTGATCCGTGGTATGCCCGGCGTGGACGACGCCGAAGGGCGGCGGAGCGTCGTGGTCCGGCTGCTCGCGGACGACGGCACCTCGCGGGAGATGCTGCTCACGGCCCTGCCCGATTTGGAGGACCAGCGCATCGACCTCGTCAGCCGCCAGACGGGCAGGTTCCCACCCGCCGAGGGCGAGGTGGCGTTCGAGCGGTCCGCCCTGCGGCTGGTGGACGTGGCCGCCGGCCAGACGATCCGGATCCGGGCTCCCGGGGGGAAGGAGCATGACCTTGCCGTGGCGGGCCTCGCCCACGAGCCTGGAGCGTCACCCGCGTACTACTTCGGCCGGCTCAACGCCTACGTGACGTTCGACACGCTCGAGGATCTGGGCTGGGACGACTCGTTCAACGAGGTGCGCATCCGCCTGGACGATCCCACGGCGACGGTCGCCGAGGCGGCGGCCATCGCGGATGACGTGCGGCTGCGGATCGAGCGGGCGGGGGTGCCGGTGGCGTTCTCGCTGGTCCCAGAACCCGGCAAGCACCCCGCCAACGAGTTGCTCGCCGCGGTATTCGTGGTGCTGGGCGGGATCGGGTTCCTGAGCCTGCTCATGGCCGGGTTCCTGGTGGCGAACACGGTGTCCGTGATCATCGGCCATCAGGTCCGCCAGGTCGGGATCATGAAGGCGATCGGGGCACGCGACCGGCAGGTGGCCGGGATCTACCTGGCCCTGGTCATCGCCTACGGGCTGCTGGCGGCGCTGATCGCCATCCCGCTCGCGGCCCTCGCCGCGTACGGGCTCGCCAGCCTTGCCTCGGGGCTGCTCAACTTCGACGTGGTCCACGCGCTCGTGCCGCCGGAGACGGTCGCCCTCGAGGTCGCCGTGGCGGTCGGGATTCCGATCGTCGCGGCGGCCATCCCCGTGTGGCGTGGGGGCCGGATGACCGTGCGCGAGGCCCTGCGTGACCCGGGGACCGGCGAGCACTTCGGCCACGGCCGGCTGGACCTCGCCATCGCCCGCCTCCGAGGCCTGCCGCGCCCGACGCTGCTCTCGATCCGCAACACGTTCCGGCGCAAGGTCCGGCTGGGGCTCACCCTGGCAGCGCTGGCGGTGGGCGGGATGGTGTTCATGACCGTGTTCACGGTCCGCGACTCGCTCTATGCGACCCTCGACGACACCGTCCGCTACTTCGACTACGACGTCCAGGTGGAGCTCACCGAACCCGCCAAGGCCGCGACGGTGGTCGCGGAGGCGCTCGCGGTCCCCGGGGTGACCGTGGCCGAGCCGTGGCGGTTTGCGAGCGCCCAGCGGATCCGCCCGGACGGCTCCGAGAGCCCCGCCCGGGTCACCTTCGGGCTGCCCGACGGCGCCACCACGGTGCGCCCCGTCGTGATGCAGGGCCGCTGGCTCCTGCCCGGCGAGGGCAACGCACTCGTCGCCACGGCCAACTTGCTCGGCGACGAGCCGGACCTCGGGATCGGCGACGAGGTCACGCTGCGGATCGGGGGCCGCGACACGATGTGGACGCTCGTGGGCATCGTGCAGTCCCCGACGATGGCGCCCTTCCTGTATCTCGGCACGCCGGCCCTTGAGAGGAGCCTCGGCGACACCGGCCGGGCAGGGATCGTGATGATCGGCACGGACGACCACTCCCCCGTGGCCCAGGCACGGATCGGGTCCGCGGTCCGCGACCGGCTGGAGGCGGCCGGCATCGGCGTCTCGGCCACCACCACCACCAGCGCTGTCACGACGACCCTGTTCACGCTGTTCGACACGCTCGTGCTGTTCATCTCTGCCATGGCGGTGCTCCTCGGCGTCGTCGGTGGGCTGGGGCTGGCAGGGACGATGACGATGAACGTCGTCGAACGCTCCCGGGAGATCGGCGTCATCCGTGCCGTCGGGGCCAGCGACACGGACGTGCTCCTCCTGTTCCTGGTGGAGGGCATGCTCATCGGGCTCCTGGCGTGGCTGCTCGGGGCCGCGCTGTCGATCCCTGCCAGCAAGGTGCTGTCGGACGCGCTGGGCCAGGCGTTCGTCCAGCGGCCCCTGGCCTTCGAGATCAGCGCGCAGGGACTCGTCCTGTGGTTCATCGTTGTCTTCTGGCTCGCCGTTGTCGGCAGCCTGCTACCCGCCTGGCGCGCGGCCCGCACCAGCGTCCGAGAGGTCCTCGCATACGAATGAGCGAAGCCCATGCCCCCGACCGCGGCACCAGCCGCCGCCTCGTCATCGTCCTCGGCCTCGCGGCCGTCCTCACCATCGTGGTCGTGGCGGCGATGCTGGGCGCGTTCTCGAGAGGTGCGTCCGGCTCCGGGGCGGCGACCACGTCGCCCGGTGGTGGCGGCACGCCGCCGCCGGTGATGATCGCCGACAAGGTCGTGGCCGACGGGCTGGCGGTGCCCATCCGGACCGCGGAGCTGGCGGTCGAGGCAGGTGGGACCGTGTCCAACGTTGCGGTCGTGCTCGGGGACGCGGTGGACGCGGGTGACGTGCTCGTCGTCCTTGATACGGCGGCCATCGACGCCGAGATCGTCGGGGCACGGGCTGCCGTCGAGGCCTCGGCCGCCCGGTCCGCCCAGGCTGAGGCCGGAATGAAGCAGGCCGACGAACAGGTCGCCGTCGCCGAGGCGAACCTGGACGGGGCCGAGGCGGTGCTCAAGACGGCCAAGGACAGCAACGCCGGCAAGGGCGAGGCGACGGCGGCCCGGAACGCCGCCCAGGCGCAGATCCGCGTCACCAGGGCCGCCGCGACGGGAGCCGCCGAGGGCGTCACCGCCGCCGAGGCCGACGTCCGCCGGGCTGAGGCGGCCGTCGCATCGCTGGAGCTCGCGCGCGATGACCTCAGCGTGCGCGCGCCGTTCGCGGGAACCGTGGCCTCGCTCCCGGTCCGCGAGGGTGCGCTGGTCCTGCCGGGGCAGGTCCTGGTCCGGGTGGCGGACGAGTCGGCGTGGGAGTTCCTCGTCACGGAGCTCGACGAGAGTGGGATCGCAGGGGTCAAGGTCGGCGCGGCGGCGACGGTCACCCTCGACGGAGTCCCGGGCACGAGCATCCCCGGGATGGTGGCGCGCATCGGTGCCTACGGCGAGAGCCGCCAGGGCGGGATCGTGTACGAGGTGGTGGTTGTCCCGACCGGCGACGTTCCCGACGGAGTGCGCTGGAACATGACGACCACGGTCGCGATCAAGGTCGGCGGATGAGGCTGCGAGCGGTCGTGGCCACCCCGGCCGCGCTCGCACTCGCCGGCGTGATCGCCGCGGGATGCATCGGCCCACCGCCCTCTCCTTCTCCGTCGCCAACTCCGTCACCTTCGCCCCGGCCCACCGTCCCGCTCGCTACCGCGGGGCCCACGACGCCGGCGGCGCCGCCGTCAGGCACCGTGCTCGTAGATGTTCCCGCGGCCGGCGCCCGCCTGCCGGTGCCCGAGGGCTGGGAACTGGCGGACGAGGCCGCCCTGGACGACCCGGACCGGCGTGCCGACATCGTGGCGCGCTACCCGGGTGCCGACGCCCTGCTGGCGGCCGCCGCCGAGATGGGCGAGCGGGCCGTCCCCGCCCTCGTGGCGTTCGACCCGTCGACCGCCGGTCCTGGCACCGGGCTGGCAACCAACATCGCCGTGCTCGTCGCTCAGCCACCCGTCAGTGGGCCGCTGCTCGACCTCGTGGCGGGGTTCATCGGAGACGGGTTCAAGGATGCGTTCGGGGCCGAGCAGACCGCCCGCGAGCGTGTGGACACGCCGCTGGGCGAGGCCGTACGCCTCGAGTACTCGCTGGCGCCGCGCGACGGGGTGGCGCTGACCGCGGTCGAGTACGTGATCGGGGCACCTGCAGGCACGGTCCTTGTCTCGGTCCTGGGACCTGCGGACGTGGTCACCGCCCTGGACCCGGACGCGCTCATGGCGGCGATGGCGCCCCTGCCATAGCCGCAGCCCACCCAATCTGGCGGCGCCCGTGCCCCGAACCAGAAGTATCCAATCTACATGGAGACCCCGAGCCCAATGACAGCCCAAGCGGGCGCGAAACGCGCCATTTCCATTCCCATCCCCACCGCCGCCATCCCGGCCGACAAGAGCCGCTCGTTGCGCCGCTGGAACCGCTTCCTCTCCGTGGCGCACCTCGCGCAGTTCGTCCTGATGATCGCGATCTCGAAGACGGCCACGCTGTTCGAGCCGGTCGTGCCCACGGTCAAGCCGATCTTCACGGACGGCAAGTTCACCGGGACCGAGCCGTCGAGCGTGGTGCTCCTGTCCTTCCCGCTGGCCTACCTGATCGCCAGCTTCTTCCTCATGAGCGCCATCGCGCACTTCCTTGCCGGCTGGCCGCTCCGCGCCCGCTACGAGGCGTGGCTGGCGCGCGGCATGAACCCGCTGCGCTGGATCGAGTACGCGTTCTCGTCCACGGTCATGATCGTGGCCATCGCCTACATCAGCTACATCGACCAGTTCACGGCGCTGGTGGCGATCGCCGGTGTGAATGCCGCGATGAACCTGTTCGGCTGGAGCATGGAGGCGGCCAACGAGGGCCGTGAGAAGCCCGACTGGAAGCACTTCATCTTCGGCTGCATCGCCGGGGTCATCCCCTGGATCGCGATCTTCTCGGTCATCTGGGCGTTCTCGGCCCAGGAGGGGCTGCCGGCGGAGTTCGCGATCCCCATGTTCGTGTACGTGATCATCGGCAGCCTGTTCGTGGCCTTCAACATCTTCGCGATCACGATGGTCCTCCAGTACCGCAAGGTCGGCCGCTGGAAGGACTACCTCGTCGGCGAGAAGACCTACATGATCCTGAGCCTGGTCGCCAAGTCGCTCCTCGCCTGGCAGGTCTGGTCCGGGACGCTTCGCCCCGGCTGATCACGGCCCTCTCATCCAGGGCGGTGCCCCGCCCCGCCCTGGATTGCCGCCCTGGCTCGCTTGACGCCTCGGACGGACGACCCCTAGACTCCCGCCACAACTGAACACAGGGCCTTGATCGGGACGAGTACCCGTCGGGCGCCATCACAGAGACCCGGCGGCTGGTGTGAGCCGGGATGGCGGCGGCGGCGAATGGACCCGGGAGCCCCCGGACCGAACGCGGGGCGACGGACGAGGACGCGAGAGCGGACCCGGACGGAGCGGACGACCAGTAGGCTCCGGCGCAAAGCGCCAGCGTTACAGGGCAGCGCCGATCGATCGGGCGGGGGTCACCCGGCCAGCGATCCGTCGGTCACGAGTGCGGCACACCGCCGAACGTGGGTGGCACCGCGGAAGGAGCAACGACCTTTCGTCCCGGAAGAGACGAATCTGGTCGTTTCCGATTCTCAAGGACCAACCACCATGACCGACCCGCTCAGCCTCCTCGAAACGAAGCGCCTGGCCTCGACGGCCGACACGATCCTGCTGCGCGCAACGCGCACCGCGGACCTCGAGACCCCGATCGGCGCCTTCCTGCGCCTCGATGATGGCGTGACCCCGGCCTATCTGCTCGAGTCGGTAGAAGGCGGCGAGCGCCTGGGCCGGTACAGCTTCCTGGGCATCGGACCGCGGCGCCTCCTCGAGGTCAGGGATGGCAGCGCGAGCACCACCTCGCGCCCGGTCGGCGTCACGGACTACGCGCCCGACTTGCCCGTCGTCACGACCCAGACCCCGGACCCGCTGGCCGCGCTGCGCGCGTTCGTTCCGAAGCGGCGCGTCGTCCCCGTCGAGGGCATGCCGCGGTTCACGGGTGGCGCGGTCGGCGCGCTCAGCTACGACGCGATCTCCACGTTCGAGCCGTCCGTCCCGCTGCCGGACCGCGACCCGGTCGGCGTGCCGCTGGCGAGCTTCATCGAGACGGACCTCGTCATTGTCTTCGACCACCTCACCCACCAGCTCAGCGCCATCGCGTCGCTCCATACCGAGACGCCGGACCTGGAGGGCCGCTACCGGATCGCCGAGCGGGCCATCTTCGAGGCGCTCGAGCGGACCGCCCGCCCGTCGGCCGCCGAGATGGCCGCGAGCTTCACCCGCCCGGGCGACGCCGAGGGAACGACGAACCTCGGCCAGGTCGAGACCAGCCTCGGGCGCGACCAGTACATCCGCGCGGTCGAGCGGGCGAAGGACGCGATCGCGGCCGGCGAGGCGATCCAGGTCGTGCTCGCGCGCCGCCAGTCGTTCGACCTGCCGGCCGTCGCCGACGGGACACAGCTCGACGGCATCGGCCTCTACCGGGCGCTCCGCCGCGTCAACCCCAGCCCGTACCTGTTCTTCACCCGCACGCCGGGCTTCGAGGTCGTCGGAGCCAGCCCGGAGCTTCTCGTGCAGGTCGTCGGCGACAGGCTGAGCACCCACCCGATCGCCGGCACCCGGCCCCGCGGCACGACCCCGGCGGACGACGAGCGCCTCGCCGACGAGCTCCGCCGCGACCCCAAGGAGCGCGCCGAGCACGTGATGCTCGTGGACCTCGGGCGCAACGACCTCGGGCGGGTGGCCCGGCCGGGCACCGTGACCACCAGCCAGTACATGGAGGTCGAGCGCTACAGCCACGTCCTCCACCTCGTGAGCCACGTGGAGGCCCGCCTACGCCCGGAGCTCGACGCGCTCGATGCGCTGCGCAGCGTCTTCCCGGCGGGGACGCTGACCGGGGCGCCCAAGATCCGGGCGATGCAGCTCATCGCGGCGGCCGAGGGCGAGCGTCGCGGCCTGTATGGTGGCGCGGTGGGCTACCTCGGCTACGACGGCAACCTCGACACCGCGATCACGATCCGGAGCGCAGTCCTCAAGGATGGCCAGGCGCATGTCCACACGGGCGCCGGCATCGTCGCGCGGAGCGTGGCGGAGAGCGAGTTCGAGGAGACCGAGCACAAGGCCGCGGCCCTGCGCCGGGCGATCGAGCTGGCGGCCGCGCACCCGAGCCCGCGCCCGTCCGCCGGAGACGGCGCCGGGACAAGCGCCGCGGACGCCGGAGATGCCGACGGCGCCGCGACCGGGAGCGCGGAGGCCGCCGCGCAGGGGGAGGGCGCCTCGTGATCCTGATGATCGACAACTACGACAGCTTCACGTTCAACCTCGTCCAGGCGCTCCAGGCCGCTGGCGCCGACGACCGCGTCATCCGCAACGACCAGGTCACGCGCGCCGAGATCGAGGCGATGGCCGACGACCCGGCCCAGGAGCTCCGCGGCATCGTCATCTCGCCCGGCCCCGGCAACCCGGACTCCGCGGGCGTCAGCGTCGCCACCATCGAGGTCGCCCGCGAGCGGGGGATCCCGCTGCTCGGCGTCTGCCTCGGCATGCAGTCCATGGGCGCTGCCTGGGGCGCATCGATCGTCCGCGCCCCCACGCTCGTTCACGGCGAGGCCAGCGACGTCCACCACGACGGTGAAGGGCTCCTCGCCGGCATGCCCCAGGACTTCCCGGCCGCGCGCTACCACTCCCTGTGCGTGGATCCCGCCACACTGCCCGAGGACC
>JANNHX010000342.1:0-4012 GCA_031404615.1 Chloroflexota bacterium | reverse complement strand
ACCCAGGCGACGCGCCGCGGACTCCGTACGAGCTGGGTCCAAGCTCAGGGGCGCCGGCCGAGCGCAAGGGCAGACAGCTCGGCGCCGAGCGGGTTGCGCAACAGCGCTCCGAACGCCAAGTAGTCCTTGATCATCTCCTGCCCGCTCTCGCGTCCGAGGCCGCTCCTCTTGTAGCCGCCGAAGGGGGAGAGGTAGGACACCGCGCGGTAGGTGTTGACCCACACCGTGCCGGCCTGGAGGCGCTCGGCCATCATGAGCGAGCGGCGCATGCTCTGCGTCCACACACCGGCGGCGAGGCCGTAGACCACGTCGTTGCCGATCGAGACCGCTTCCTCTTCGTCCTTGAACGGAATGACGGCGAGCACCGGGCCGAAGACTTCTTCCTGCGCGATGCGCATGGAGTTCTTCACGCCGGTGAAGATGGTGGGCTCGACGAACCAGCCGTCGCCGCACTCGGGGCGGGTGGCCTTGCCGCCGCCCAGCACCGGCTTCGCGCCTTCACCCTTGGCGATTTCGATGTAGTCGAGGATCTTCTTGTACTGCGGCGGGTTGGTGACCGGGCCGACCTGGGTGTCGAGGCTCATCGGGTTGCCCATCTTCGCGGTCTTCGCGAAGGCGACGAGCTTCTCGACGAATTGATCGTGGATGCTCTGCTGCACCAGCAGCCGCGAGCCGGCGATGCAGGTCTGGCCGGTCGCGGCGAAGATGCCGGACACAACGCACCAGCGAGCAATGCAACGGGTTTCTTGAGGATGTTCATGGAGTATTTGTAGTTTTTGAGGCTTTCGTTGACGACCATTTGATCAGACTCCCGGAAACCATTTCGGTTACACGGAAATCTAGGATTTGGTCCAATCGTGAGCCCGCCTTTGGGTCGCACGTCGGATCGTATTCACGGAAAACTCGGCTGAGAAAACGAACTCGGGAAATCTTTTTTCTGCGGGGCCGGCGGTTGAGGGGGTTGCCGCGCCTACGAACTGGACCGACCGCGCCCGGCCGGTGGCACAGACTGGCAGTTGCTCTGCAGCAACCTTTTCCCGGGTTGGCGGTCCTACCGGCATGGGAGTGAAGCCGCCGGTGGTGGCGCACTACTCCACGCTGCAGAAGTTCAGCGCCCGCAGCCCAGGCGGAATGATTCCCGCCGTGCAACCGAACTTCTGCCGGCCTGCCAGTCAGGCCCTGCGCTGGATCCTCCAGCACGAGGGCGTCACGGCGACCATCCCGGGCGCCAGGACGCCCGGGCAGGCCCGCGCCAACGCCGCGGCCGGGGACCTCGCGCCGCTCCCGCCCGAGGCGATGGCCCGGGTGGCCGAGCTCTATGAGACCCGCGTCAAGCCCCTGGTCCACCAGCGCTGGTAGGCCGGGGCGCAGGCTCGTCCCCGGCGCGCGGCTCGTCCCCGGCGCGCGGCTCGAGCAGGCTGGAGATCGCGCCGAGGAGCTCGCGGGCCACGACTGGCTTGGCGAGATGGTCGTCACAGCCGGCCCCCGTCGCCCGCTCGCGGTCATGCTGCAACGCATCGGCGCTGAGGGCGAGGATGGGCACGCCCTGGGTCGCCGGGTTCGAGCGCAGGTAGCGGGCCAGGTCCAACCCATCCTCCTGCCCGAGGCGGATGTCGAGGAGCACGAGCGACGGGATGCCGGCCGTCACGAGCTCCACCGCCCCGCTGATGTCGCTCGCCTGCCACACGTTGTGGCCCGACCGTCGCAAGAGGTCCGAGATGAGGCCGAGGGCCGTGACGTCGTCCTCGACCACGAGGATCGTCGAGGGCCGGACGCCGATGAGCACGCCCTCGGTGGCCGGGGACTCGGCGTCCAGCGGCTGGCGGAGCGCAGGCGGGTTCACCGGCAGCGAGATGGTGAAGGTGCTACCCACGCCGACCGTGCTGGTCACCTCGAGCCGCCCGTCGTGCAACTCCACGAGGCGACGCGCGATTGCGAGGCCCAGACCCGCGCCCGGCGAGGCGCCGCCGGACACCTGCTCGAACGGCTCGAAGATCCGCGCTATGTCGCTCTCTCGGATCCCGGGGCCAGTATCGTGGACGGCAATCCGCGTTGCCGTGGGCATCCCAACGGCCTCGACCCAAACCCTGCTGCCCGGAGCGGAGAACTTGACGGCGTTCGTCAACAGGTTGGTCAGGACCTGGCGGATCCGGAGAGGGTCCACGTGGATGCGCAGCCCGGGCTCGCACTGCTGGCTCACGGTAACGCCCTTGTCGTTCGCGATCGGCTCGATCTCACGGCAGACCTCCTCGAGGAGGCGTTCCACGGACAGCTCGACGAGCCGGATCTCGATGCGGTCCGCCTCGATCCGGGACAGATCGACGAGGTCGTCGATGAGGCCAAGGAGGTGGCGGCCGCTGCCCTGGATCGTCGCCCCCAGCTCGCGCGCCCGTTCCTCGGTGAGCGGCCCGAACATCGGGTCGTGGACGAGCTCGGCGGCCACGAGGATCGAGTGGAGCGGCGTCCGCAGCTCATGGGACACGGTGCCGAGGAACTCGGACTTGGCGTCGTTCGCCTTGCGCAGGCCCGCGTTGGCGCGGTCGAGCTCCTCGACCAGCTGCAGGGTCCGCGCATTGATGCGCGCGTTCTCCAGGACCACCGCGGCCTGGGCCGCGAGCGCTGTCGCCACGCCCTCATCCTCGGCGTCGAACTCCGGCCCGCTGCGCTTGTTGCCGGCGTACAGCCGGGCGATGAGGCGTTGCTCGAACAGGATCGGCACCGCGATGAAGGATGTGATGACCGGGTGGCCGGGTGGGATGCCGCGCGACGCCGGGTACGCGGGGACGTCCCGGACCCGCGATGGGCCGCCGTCGGCGCTCCCGAGGCCCATCATGCCGCTTGCGCTGGGCACCAGCCCGATCTGCGCGGCCGCGCGCTCCTCGATCCCGTCGAAGTGGAGTTCCGTGATGGAGGACCCGTCGTCGGACAGGATGCCGATCGCCGCGAACTCGGCGTCGAGCAGGTCGCGCGCCGCGGCGAGCACGGCCCGCAGGACGCTCGCCGGCTCCCGCACCGCGGTGAACGCGGCCACGGCCCGGTGGAGGCGTGCCTCCGTGTCGCGGATCCGCTGGGCGGCGCTCCGACTGTCGGTGACGTCCTCGATCATGCAGACCAGCCGTGCCGTGCCGGTCACGTCGTCGCGAAGCGGCCGCTGGGTGACCCTCGCCCAGGCGATGCGGCCGCTCGCCGTTATGTACCGCCGCTCGCTGGATAACCCTCGGGGATCCTCGTCGGCCGGCATGTCCTCGAGGGCCCGCTCAGCGTCCGCCACGTCGTCGGGATGGACGAAGGCGTCGAAGCGCTGGCCCAGCAGCGCCTCCTCGCTCCGCTCCAGGAGCCGGCACAGGGCATCGTTGACCGCCGTCCAGCGCAGGTCCGACCCCACGAGCGCCATGCCGATGGGGCTGTCCTGGAAGACGCGCCGGAATCGCTCGACGCTCTCCCGGAGCGCCGCGTCGGCCTCCACCTGCGCCGTCCTGTCGTGCACGATGGCGGAGATCCCCACGACCGTCCCCGACGGGTCGGTGATCGGGGAGACGGACGCCGAGATCGGTATCCGGGTCCCGTCCTTGCGGATGCTCTCGCTCGTGCCGCGACGCGTGGGCTGGCCGGCCACGAGCCCTCCGAACCGAGTGGACGCGTCCTCCAGGCGGTCGGGCGGAAGGAGCGTGTTCACGGGCATGCCGGCGATCTCGGCGGCCGAGTAGCCGAAGAGCCGCTCCACGGCGGGGTTCCAGGCCCTGATCGTTCCGTCGGGCGCCAACTCCAGGATCGCGTCGTCGGAGGAGTCGACGGCCGCGGCCAGCTGGGTGACGTTCGCCAGCGACTCGGCGAGGCTGGCGAGGAGGCCCGAGTTGCGGAGCGCGACTCCGGTGTGCATTCCGAGCGTCTCGAGCAGCCGCACGTCGTCGTGGCCGAACGACCCGCGATGGGCCGCGCGGCTGGCGACCCGCAAGGAGCCCACGACCTCGTCGTCAACGCGGAGGGGGACCCTGATCTCGTCGGCGTGGCG
>JANNHX010000341.1:0-7222 GCA_031404615.1 Chloroflexota bacterium | reverse complement strand
CGACGCGGTTGGCGGCCATCGCGGTGACCTCGGCGTGGTCATACGGCGGCGACACCTCCACGATGTCCATGCCCGCGATCTCCACCCGGCCCGCGATCCGGCGCACGGCCCGCAGCAGCTCGCGCGGGAGAAACCCCCCGGGCTCCGGGGTGCCGGTGCCGGGCGCCATGCCCGGGTCGATGACGTCGATGTCGACCGAGATGTAGATCGAATCCGGCCCGTCGAGCGCCTCGGCGATCGCATCGTCGATGACGGCCTCGGCGCCACGCTCCTCGACCTCGCGCATGAGGTGCCAGCGCAGCCCGTGCTCCTTCATCCACTCGAAGGTCTCGACCGGCGGCCAGTAGCCGCGGAGGCCCACCTGGACGAAGTTGCTGCCCTTGACGGCGCCACTCTCGATGAGGCGGCGCATCGGCGTCCCGTGGCCGGCGAGCACGCCCCAGTCCTCGTTCGCGGTATCGGCGTGGGCATCGAAGTGGACGATGCCGATGGAGCCCGGCCGGCGGACCTCGGCGACGGCGGTGGCCGAGGGCCACGTGATCGAGTGGTCACCGCCCAGCACGATCGGGATGGCGCCCGTCGAGGCGACCTCGTGCACCTTGCGATAGATCATCGCGTGGGCCCGGTCGATCCAGGCCGGGATGATGTTCGCGTCCCCGGCGTCGACCACCGCGAGGATCTCGAACGGCTCGACGCCCAGCGCAAGCGAGTGGATCGAGCCCGTCGTGTACTGCGCCTCGCGGATCGCGCGCGGGCCGAAGCGGGCGCCCGGGCGGTGGCTGACCGCGTCGTCGAACGGCGCGCCGACGATCGCGACGTCCACGTTGCGCGCGCGCAGGTCGGCCGGGTCGGGCACCCAGGGCAGCTTCATGAACGTCGGCAGGCCGACGTAGGTGGGGAGGTCGAAGTCGTCGAACGATTCGTACGCGCGGTTCCAGCCGTTGTGCGCGGCGAAGTCCAGCGTGCCCGGGGTGTGGGGACGCTCGGCCACGTGTGGTCCTCAGAGGTCGAGGGCGCCGCCGGTTCGCTACCGCCGTCCAGCGGGGCGCGCAGGGCGGCATGGTAGCGCGTCCACGACGGCTCGCCAGCGGCTGTCCCCTGGCTAGCCCTCGCCGCGGAACTCCGCCCAGGCGGCCTCGACCAGCGCCGGGTCCAGGAGGAGGTCCAGGGCCGTCTGGGCCACGAGCGTCGCCGCGAGCAGCACCGTCTCGTCCGCCAGCGGTCGCGCGGCGGCGTCGCGGAACTCCATCGTGTGGCCGGGCGTGTGGCCGGCGGTGATGGAGAGCTCGGGGTGGATCGCCGGCACGGCCCACGAGACGTTGGCCATGTCCGTGGAGCCCGCGTCGCTGTCCTTGCCCGCGTCGACGACCCCGTAGGCCTCCTGGTTGGCGAGCCAGCGGGCCGCGATCGTGTGGTTGTGCTTCATGGTGCTCGCGTAGCCCGAGAACCCGACCTCGACCTCCACGCCGGCGGCCAGCGCCGCGGCCTTGCAGAGCTCGATGAAGCGCGGCTTCATCGTCTCGTCGTAGAACGCCTGCTCCGCGCTCCGGATCATGAACCAGGCCCGGGTGCGCTCCGGGATGATGTTCGCGGCGGTGCCGCCCTCGGCGATGATCCCGTGGACGCGGCAGTGCGTCGGGAGCTGCTGGCGCCACAGGCCGACGGAGACGAACAGGGCGATCATCGCGTCGAGGGCGTTCCTCCCGGCCCACGGCTCGGACGCCGCGTGCGAGGCGAAGCCCGTGAACACCACCGTGACGTCCTCAGACGCGAGCGGCGCGATCTCGACGTGGTTGCTGTCGCTCGGGTGGTAGAGCAGCGCGGCGTCGAGGCCCTCGAAGAGCCCGTCGCGGAGCATGATCTCCTTGCCGCTCCCCCGCTCCTCGGCGGGGGTGCCGAGGAAGACGACCTCGCCGGCCCATTGGTCGCGCGTCGCGGCGAGCGCGACCGCGGCGCCGACGCCCGACGACGCCATCGTGTTGTGGCCGCAGCCGTGGCCGAGCCCAGGGAGCGCGTCGTACTCTGCGAGGATCCCGATCCTCGGCCCCTCCGCGCCCTTGCCGCCGCTGAGCCGGCCGCGGACAGCGGTGGCGAGGCTGCCGACCGGGTGCTCCACGGCGAACCCGTGCCGGGCGATGACCTCGGCGCACCATGCCGCGGCCTGGACCTCCTCGAACGCGGGCTCGGGGTGGGCGTGGATCCGGTGGCTCAGGTCGAGGAGCTCGTCGCGGGCCGCTTCCACCGCGGCGGCGGCCAGCGCCTTGACGTCGGCGAACGGATCGGCGGGACGCATGACGGTCGGCGACTCGGACATGGGGGCTCCTAGCGCTCGGCGGAGAGGGTGATCTCGGCCACGACGAAGATCGCGGCGAGGAACAGGACGATGGGGAGCTGGAAGGCGTCGACGAGCCGCAGGACGATCAGCGCGGCCACGAACAGGCCGAGCCAGGCGCCGCGGCGGCCCGCGCGCATCCAGGCGCCCTGGTAGGCGATGCGGCGATGGCGGGCGAAGACGACGAGCCAGGCGAGCGGTGCGGCAGTGAGCCCCACGGCGATGCCGATGACCAGCGCGCCGATGTAGCCGGCCATCGGTTCCGCGTAGGGATCGCGGCTGGTCACGAGGACGGCGACGAGGATCCACACGACCCCGGCCGCGGCCAGCAGCCCGAGGTTCGCGATGCGGTCCCGTGCGTCCATCGCCCCGAGTCTAGCGACCCTGCCCGGCGGGGGCGGGCGCCGTGCGCGCCGGCGGCCCGCACGTCCTACCGGAGCGCCGGGAGCCCCGCCTCCAGGTCCTCGAGCGATTCGACCACCAGGTCCGCCTCGACCGAATCGTCCCGTGCCGACCCGGGGAGCGGCGAGTCCACGGGCCGTGACGTGAACCACGCCGCGCGCCAGCCGGCATCCTTCGCCCCGACGACGTCCGCCGCCCAGTCGTCGCCCACGTGCAGGATCGAGGCCGGCTCCGGGTCTCCGAGCGCCGCCCGCGCCGCGGCGAAGATCCCCGGGTGCGGCTTGATGACGCCGACGCGCTGGGACACGACGACCGCAGCGAGATGTGGCGCCCAGCCCGCGGCCTCGACATAGCGGTCGATGGTCGCCGCAAGCGGCCAGTTGGACAGGATTGCCAGTTGGTAGTCGGCCGCGAGGCGCTCCAGCAGCGGCAGGACCGCCGCGGGCGCCGGCAGCGCGTCCACGAACGCGCCCGAGTAGACCTCCACGGCCCACCGGACCTCGTCCGGCGAGGAGAGCCGCGCGGCCGCCGCATCGTCCCAGCGCACCTCCGCCGGCGGCGGCGCCATCCCCCGCAGCCGGGCCAGGATCCGCACGAGCCGCTCGCCGAGGTCCACCTCTCGGAACAGCGGCACGTCCTCGCGGAACTGGCGCTCCCGCTCCCCGACCCACACCCGGAGCACCTCGACCTCGTCGAACGGCCCGAGCCGCCGCGCCATGGCCGCCGTGATCGCCACCACGCCCCGGAGGCCCGCCGCCGGCACGGGGACCAGCGTGTTGCCGAAGTCGAGGGTGATCGCCCGGATCGCCGGGAGCACGCGACCCACCGTACCGCTCACGGCGCCGCCTCCCCCGCCAGCCGCGCCCGAGCGATCTCCACCGCCGCCGGGTTCCGGTCCACGAGGAGCCAGCGCCGCCCCAGCCTCTCGGCCGCAACCCCCGTCGTCCCGGAGCCTGCGAACGGGTCCAGCACGAGGTCCCCCGGCCGGCTCGACGCCGCGACGATCCGCTCCAGGAGGCGCACGGGCTTCTGCGTGGGGTACCCGGTCCGCTCCGCCGACGCAGGCGGCACGATCGTCATCCACCACACGTCCGTCGGCAGCTTGCCGCGGGCGGCCTTCTCGGGCCCAACGAGCCCGGGGGCCATGTACGGGATGCGGTCGATCGCCGCGCGGTCGAACAGCCAGCGGTCCCCCTTCGCGTACCACAGGATCGTGTCGTGCTTGCGCGGCCAGCGGTCCGCGGCGCGGCCCCCGTAGTCGTACGCCCACACGATCTCGTTGAGGAACCGCTCGGGCCCGAACACCTCGTCGAGCAGGAGCCGCACGTGGTGGACCGTCCGCCAGTCCACGTGGAGGTACAGCGACCCGTGCGGCGCGAGGACCCGGTGGATCTCGCGGACCCGCGCCCCGAGCGCCGCGAGGTGGTGGTCGAGCGGCAGGTCGTCCGCGAAGGCGAGGTCGCTCACCGCCTCGTAGCTGACCTCCTTGCCGCGAAACCCGGGGCGCGTCCGGTTCCCGCTCCCCGTCCGGATCGAGACCAGCCGCTGCTGCCCGCCGGTCGCGAACGGCGGGTCGGTGTAGGCGAGGTCCACCACCCCGTCCGGGATCGCCGCCAGCGCCGCGAGGTTGTCCGCGAGGATCACGGCGCCACCCGACGAGCCGCCGATCACGGCATCGAGCGCCGCGCGCGCATCGGGATCGAGCGGCGGCACCGTCTGCGTCATCAGGTCAGCGGGCCGCGCTCGACGGGCAGATCTCGCGGAACGCGCACCAGCTGCACGCGAGGTGGTCCGGCTTGGCCGTCCAATCCCGTGCCCGGATCCCGGTTGCCGCGGTACGGATGGACTCGCGCGCCTTGTCGATCCGCTTGCGGTCCACGGGTGTCATGCCCACGAGTCCGGTCTCCAGGAAGCTCAGCGCCACGGCATCCGGCAGGCGGCCGGTCGCGGCCTCGTAGCCCATCGCGTAGATCGAGAGCTGGAGCGAGTCCTTCGCGCGCTGGCGCGCCTTGACCGGGTTCCGGACGTCCGAGGACTTGTAGTCCGTGATAACGACGTGCTCGGGATAGTTGAACAGCGTGGGCTCGATGACATCCGCGGTTGCTCCCTCGTACGGCGCGGCGAGGACCTCGGGCGGCGCGCCGTCACGCGGGATGATGTCGACGCGGTCGTAGCGGCCGCGGACCCGGTCCCCGTCGAGCAGGAAGCTGAACTCGCGTTCGACGTAGGCCGGGATGATCGCCCCGGGGCGAAGCTGCTCCTCGCGGAAGCGGCGCAGCGATGCGCGGCCGGCGTCCAGGCGCGCCTCCTCGTGCTCGCGGGAGAGGAAGCCCTCGGACCGCCACGCGGCGACGAACGACGCGACCAGGTCGTCCTCGGTCATCACGTCCCCGCGGGCATGGCGCTTGTGGAACTCCGAGACCGCAGCGTGGAGCGCCGCGCCGTAGATGATCGAGTGGTGGGGCGCGAGCGGGACCCGCAGCACGTGCCCGAGCTTGTACTTGAGCGGGCAGGTCAGGTAGTCGTCGATCGCGTAGAAGCTCAGCGTCAGCGGCTCGTCGCCCCGGAACCGCGGGGCGGGTGACGGCGACGCCTCGGGGCGCTCGAGCGAGGTGATCCGCTCCAGCGGCGAGGTCGCCTTCGCGCCCGTGCCCGACGCCCCGGCCGCGACGGGCAGGTCCAGTGCCTCGAGCACGAACGGCGAGACGCGCCGGGCCCGCTGCCCGCCGTAGTCCGCGGCGTGGGTGAGCAGCAGCTCGTCCCGCGCCCGCGTCATCCCCACGTAGAACAGCCGCCGCTCCTCCTGGAGCTGGTAGTCGCCCTCGGGGAGCGTCTCGTTCACGAGCTCGACCGGCAGCGCCAGGGGCTCGCGCCGGCCGACAGCCGGGAACCGCCCCGAGACGAGGCCCGGCAGGTACACGACCGGGAACTCGCGGCCCTTCGCCTTGTGGATCGTCATGACCGCGACCGCGTCGGCGTCGGGGTCGATGTCGGCCGTGGGCGGATCGTCGCCGGCGGCGATCAGCGTCGCGAGGTGGCGCGCGAAGAAGACGGCCCGGTCGTCGGCGAGGAGCGCGGACTGGCTGCGGACGATGTCGAAGAAGCGGGCGATGTTGGAGAGCGCCTCCTCCGCGGCGACGGTCTCCGTTTCGGCGAGCTGCTTGAGCCACCCCGACCCGCGCAGGAACGCGAACAGCACCTCGCCCGCGGGCCGCTCGTGCGCGAGGGCGATGTACTCACGCAGGTCCGCGACGAGCTTCGCGGCCGCCGCGCGCGTCTCGGGACGCAGGCGCAGGATCCCGGGCTGGCGGCCCAGCTCCTCCATGATCTCGAACACGCTCCGGTTCCGGCGGCGCGCCATGTTGACGACGCCGACGAGGTCCTCGCCGCCCATCCCGTACAGCGTCGACGCGGCGAGCCCGTAGACGTCCACGGACGCGTTGGGGTCCGCGACCGCGCGCAGGAACGAGAGCAGGAGCTTGATCTCGGGGCGCGCGTAGAGGCCGCTCGTGCCGGAGAACCGCCACGGGATCCCCTCCAGGTTGAGCGACCGCAGCACCGGGTCCGCGGCGGCGTTCGCCCGAACCAGGATCGCGACGTCCCGCGGCGAGGCGCCCTCGCCGACGCGACGCGCGATGTCCGACGCGATCCAGTCCGCCTCCTCCGCGCCGCTCGCGAAGGCCTCGTGGCGGACCGCCGGGGCACCCTCGCTCCCGCGCTCGGCGGTGAGCTTCTTGACGATGCCCGCCCGCACCTCGAGCCGGTCCGGGTCGTTGTGGCGGACGAGGCGGTACGAGGCCTCGAGGATCGGCCCGCGCGAGCGGTAGTTCCGCCGCAGCACGACGACCCTCGCCCGCTTGTACCGCTCGCGGAACTCGAGGATGTTGCTGATCGCCGCGCCGCGGAACTTGTAGATCGACTGGTCGTCGTCCCCCCCGACGGTCACGTTGCGATGGCGCTGGGCGACGAGCGCGACGAGCTCCGCCTGGGCCTTGTTCGTGTCCTGGAACTCATCCACGAGCACGTACCTGAAGCGGCCCTGGATCATCTCGCGTGCGGCCGGCGACTCGCGCAGGAGCCGCAGGGCGAGCGACACCTGGTCCCCGAAGTCGATCGCACCGTTGCTCGCGAGCAGCGCCTGGTAGCTCGCGTAGGCCCGGGCCAGCTCGCCGCGCTTGCGCGCCTCCTCCGCGAGCGCCGCGACCGCGTCGGGGTCAGCGTCGTCCGCCATGCCGGCGGCGGCGGCCTCGGCGGCGAGCTGCGCCGCGTGCCCGATGAAGGCATCCGGCGAGACGTCCTCGTCCTTGGCCCTGGAGAACAGGGTCGCGAGCGCATCGAGGAACTTGGTCGGGTCGCCCAGCGGTCGGTACTCCTCGAGGTCCAGCTCGAACACGTGCTCGCGCAGGAACACGACCGTCTCCGGGCGCGAGAACACCCGCACGTCCGAGGGCAGCCCGAGCTCCAGCGCGAACTCCCGGACGAGCCGGT
>JANNHX010000340.1:0-3021 GCA_031404615.1 Chloroflexota bacterium | reverse complement strand
TCACCTTCGAGAACGAGAGCAGGCAACGTGGAACGAGGTCGAGGCGACGTCGAGCAAGAGGACGCAAGCCTGCTGGTGGAGCCCGGCGGGCAGCCGGAGTCCGAAGGCCAGGACGGCCCGGACGGACCGGCGATGCGCCGGTTCGCATGCCGATCGCACGGGTCGCGAGCCGGCAGGCCTTGGGCGCGAGACCCGGCCCGCTCATCGCGGCCCTCGCAGCGGTGATCCGCGACGCCATGGAGAGTCCTCCCGACTCACGTGGATGACGCACAAGTGCACACAACCCGCTTGATCCCGGTGGGCCGGTGATGCACGCTCAAGGACATCAGTTCCGGCAGATCGGATGGCTCGACCACCCCGGCCGCAAACGGTGCGGAAGACGGGGAGCGCTGGCGCGCCGGACAGGAGTCGAGCATGGGGACGCCACCAATTTCGTGAGGGTCCCGATTGCGCCTCGGCCCTGGTGACGAGCGCCGGAGACGCCGCCTCGGCCGAGACGGAAGAGCGCAAAGGGCGATCGTTATGAACGATACTGGGTGATATCGTTTGTAGCGCTTGAGACAACGAACGATCCTGAGGACAGAGACACGATGATCCGAGGGCTCACCGGCACCTACACGGTCTCTCGTGACAGCGCTGAGATCGTGCGGTCCTTCAGGCCATCGGACCTGCCACCGGCCCCGCCGATCGAATGGACTGGCGACCGTCAGCGCCGCCTCGAGCGCGCGACCCTCGCCCTGGGGCGGCTCGATGCCGTGTCCACGCTGCTGCCGGACACGATGCTGTTCCTCTACAGCTATGTCCGACGCGAGGCCGTCCTCTCGTCGCAGATCGAGGGAACCCGGTCTTCGCTGTCGGACCTCCTGATGTTCGAGCTCGACGTGGCGCCCGGCGTCCCTCTGGACGACGTGGTGGAGGTGTCGAACTACGTCGCGGCGATGGAGCACGGATTGGCCCGGCTGCGCGAGGGCTTCCCGCTGTCGAACCGCCTGATCCGCGAGATGCACGGCTTGCTGCTTGCCAGCGGCCGCGGCTCCCGCAAGGAGCCAGGCGAGTTCCGACGCTCACAGAACTGGATCGGCGGCACCCGCCCCGGGAACGCCGCCTTCGTGCCGCCGCAGCCGACGGACGTCGGGGCCTGCATGGGCGCGCTCGAACTGTTCCTCCACGCTCCGGATCCTGGCGTGCCCGAGCTTGTGCGTGCCGCCCTCGTCCACGTCCAGTTCGAGACCATCCACCCGTTCCTCGACGGCAACGGCCGCGTCGGGCGGCTCCTGATCCCCGTCATGCTGGCGAACGCTGGCATCCTGGCGCAGCCGCTGCTCTACCTGAGCCTGTTCCTCCTCGAGCACCGCGACGAGTACTACCGGCTCCTCGGGCAGGTCAGGACCGACGGTGACTGGGAGGCGTGGGTCGACTTCTTCCTCGAGGGTGTCGAGCAGACCGCCAGCGGTGCCGTTGAGACGGCGAACCGCCTCCTGGGGCTGATGCGCGCTGACCGGGTGCGCGTCGCGGGTCTGCGCAGGTCGGCCGGCGCAGCGACCCGGGTGTTCTCGGTGCTCTGCGAGCGGCCGATCACGTCGGTGGGCGACGCGGCCTCGCGGCTCGGTGTGTCGCTGCCGACGGCGACCCGCGGCATCGAGGCCCTCGCCACCATCGGTATCGTCAGCGAGATCACCGGGCGCCAGCGCAGCCGCCTCTATGCCTACGACGCGTACCTCTCGATCCTGACGCGAGAGCCGACCTTCGGGGATCCGCCGATTCCGCAAGCCTGAACTCGAGCCCTCCGTTGACACTTGGCATGGGTGACTCAGATCGGTGTCGATTCGATGGCCAGGCCGGCGGCTCCCGGTCCGACGGTCGTCAGCACATCCCACGTCCCTCTTCGCTGCCCGGCGTCTCGAAGACGACGAGCCGGCCCTGGAGCCCCACGACCTGGCCGCAGCGAAGCTCGCCGCGGGCCGCGAGAAGGACTACGAATTCGTGACGGCGCTGCTCGATGCCGGGCTGATTCACATTGACATCCTCGCGGAGCGCATCGCCGGCCTGCCCCGTGCGCGGGTGCTGCCCGGCTACCTCCAGCGGGCTGTAGGTGCGATGCCGACCCTGCGCGTCGGGCTCAGCCGTGACGCATTGACTTCAAGTGTCTACACAACTATGGTGATAGCGCCATGGTTGATAAGACGCATGACGGGATCTGGGGGAACCTGACGGTCGCGCAGGCCGCGCCGCTGCTCGGCGTCAGCGCGAACCAGGTGCGCCAGCTCATCGCGACCGGCGAGCTCGAGGCCATGAAAGCCGGACCGGTCTGGATGATCCCGCACAGGGCCGTCGAGTCCAGGCGAGACCTCGGGTGGGGAGCCGGCCGACGGCTCGCGCCGGCCAACGCGTGGGCGCTCCTGCTCCTCGCGGATGGTGACGAGGTGCCCTGGCTCGATCGGCGAGCCCGGTGGCGGCTGCGACACTACCTCGAGGTCCACCGGCTCGCGGACATCCGGTCGCGCCTCGTCGATAGGGGCCGGCACACGGCGTACCGCGCACACCCCTCGCTCCTCGACGGCCTGCGCGACGACCCGGCGCTCATGCTCACTGGTGCGACCGGGGCGATGGCGCTGCGCCTGGGGCTGATCGGCGGCGCAGGGTCCGTCGACGCGTACGTGCGTGCGGACGATCTCGATGGCGTGGTGGATCGCCATCACCTCCGTGAGAGCCGCGGCGACCCGAACGTGACGCTGCGCGTCGTGCCGCCCATCGACGTCGCCTGGCCGCTGGGCCACGTCGCTCCCGTGTCCGTGATTGCCCTCGACCTGCTCGAGAGCAGTGAGCCGCGCGCCCGCCAGGTGGGCGCCGAGCTCTTGGTGGGCCTCGGGCGGTGACGCCGGTCAGCATCGTCCCGGTCGGCGAGGCCGAGGACGATCTGTGGCGGCTCCTCCGCGAGGTCTCGACGCTCCTGCGCGGCCTGCCATCCGTCCTCCACAGAAGGCACATCTCGATGGTGGAGTCTGCAAGTCAACCAGCGGC
>JANNHX010000339.1:0-5394 GCA_031404615.1 Chloroflexota bacterium | reverse complement strand
TACCACCACGAGGAGCTCGTCACCCGGCCGAGCGTGAGCGTGGCGCGACCCCTGTTCGGCGGTCACCTGGGCCAGTCGGTGGCGACTGCGCCCGCCGCCGCCGGCCCAGGCTCAGCTACCGCCCGAACAGCTCGAGGCACGCGTTCTCGCCCGCGATGATCGGCCGGACGGTCAGCCCGAAGGTCGCGCTCGTCTCGGGGTCCTGAGTCCACTGGGTCAACTGGTTTGCCTTGGCCACCGCCGCGCCCAGGGTCGTCGCATCCTCGCCCTCCACGATGCCGCAGCGGTAGCTCCCGTCCATGACGGGGCCGCCGAACGTCGCGAGTGACTCCTCGAGCGGCCAGTCGGCGATCTCGCCGGACAGGCCGCCCTGGGGCGCGGGGGCCGGGCCGACGAGCAGCGCGTAGCCCTGCGGGACGTACGGGCCCTCCGCGCCGACCTCGCCGGGAAGCGTCTCCGGGAGGCTCGCGATCCGCCGCCACAGCTCCCCGAACGCCTGCGGGCTGCCGGGCTCCGGGTCGGAGGCCGCGAGGTCCGGGAGCCCGGACAGCCTGACCAGCGCCCCATCGACCGTGAGCTCGATCCGCCCCGTCATGCCGCCGGGCAGCCCGCCGCCCCCGGTGAAGTCGGTCTGGCCGGTGAGGAGCCCAAGCTCCTTCGCCCAGCCCAGGATCGTGCCGCGGCCGGCGTCGCTGACCTGGCGGGCGAACAGTGGCCCCACGAGGGGCCCGGGGAAGATCGCGGGGACGGCGCCCGGGACGACGTACATCCCGGAGCCGTCGATGACCACGGTCGGCGTGAACGAGAACAGGTTGACGGGCGGAATCGCCTGGGATGTCCTCATCCGGAGCCAGTACGTGCCCTGCTCGACGGCGGACGACGGGGCCGGGATGACGGGCGTGGGGTCGACGGGCGCCGGCTTCGACGACGATGACGGCGACGATGACGGGGCCGGTGTCGCGACACCTCCGCCGCACGCGGCGACCAGGGCGACGGCGACGATCGGGAGCAGGATCCGGCGGGTGGCGGAGACCGGTGACGGCAGGCGGTGCATGTGGAAGCCTCTGATGGTGGGGCGCACCCCGGGCAGACGCCGGCCGTCCTCGATCGGTTCCGCTGAGGGCCACCCGCCACAAACGAAATCGACCAAGTGACAGAATTCGACCAGGGGGTTGACGAGGTCGCCGCGGCGAGCGTAGTATCCGCCCCGGTCGAGCAGGTCGCTCGGCACGTCCTAGACCCGGAGGCGGAAGCCGAATGGTGCAGAACGCAACCCTCTACGCGCCGAAGATCGCGCCCGTGAATGGCGCCGATCTCGGGAGAGGTGTGCCCACCACAAGGTAGGACGCAGGGCGAAAGCCCTGGAGCGACCAACCGAGCCGTGGGCCACCGGGCCCCCGGCTCTTTCGTTTATCAAGGGCACGTTTGCGCCCTGAGGACGCCGAGCCGCGAGGCCCCCCGATTGCCGGGCCCGCGGCTCGTCCCATGTCCGGGACCAGCGCGTACCGGCTCGCAGCGAGCCACCACCGCAGCTCACCCATCCACCAAGGAGGGTCCCGTGACCACCACCCTCGCACCCGAACCGAAGACGACCACTCCGACGTCGAGCCCGAAGTCGGCCGGCACCCGCCAGCCCGGCTCCGAGCCCGCCGCGCGGATCCCGGCCGGTCCGGACGCCGAGGGGACCACCCTCGGGACCAGGACCCAAGCCGGCCCGCCGGCACTCCTCGTCGAGCACGTCACCAAGCGCTTCAGTGTCGACCGGCGCAAGCCCCCGGTCCTCGCGATCGACGACGTCTCGCTCCGCCTGGAGCCGGGCACGATCCACGGGGTCCTGGGTGCCAACGGCTCCGGCAAGTCGACCCTGATCCGCCTCATCTCGGGGTTGCTGACCCTGGACGAGGGCCGGGTCGAGGTCTTCGGCCTGGACATCGAGCGCGACGAGCTCGCCGTGAAGCGGCTCATGAACCGGGTCTCGGTCGACGCGGCCTTCTTCAAGAAGCTGAGCCCCATGGAGAACCTGCTGTTCGCCGCCCGCCTCTACGGCCTCGATGCCAAGGACGCGAAGCGACGGGCGATGGCGATCCTGGCCCGGCTCGGCATCTCGGAGAGCCGTCTCGGCCGCCCGGTGGAGCAGATGAGCCGGGGCATGCAGCAGAAGGTCGCCATCGCGCGAGCCCTGCTGACGAGCCCCACGCTGCTGCTCCTCGATGAGCCGACGACGGGCCTCGACCCGCGGAGCAAGCTCGACGTCCAGGCGTTCGTCGAGGAGGTCAACGCCGAGCACGGCGCCACGATCGTCCTCACGACGCATGACCTGGCCGAGGCGGAGCGCCTGTGCAGCCGCATCACGATCCTCGACGGGGGTCGCGTGGTTGCCGAGGACTCGCCGGAGGGCCTCAAGCGACTCGTCGCCGAGGTCCACGGCCAGGAGCCGACGCTCCACGCCGTCTTCATGACCTACACGGGCCGCTCGCTCGACGAGGACGTCGACGAGGACGGGCCCGAACCCGACTGAACAAGACGAAAGGAGGTGCCGCGATGACGTCCCTTCGCACAGATCTCGACACGCGCCATCACAACACACTCCTCAACAAGGACACCCAGATGCAGCACATCGAGCTCCGGCTCGCGGACATCGGAGAGCGCCAGGCGCTGCTCCGGTCCATCCGCGAGAGCGACCGGGCCGCCAAGGGGCGCGCCTGGTCCATCCGCCGATCGCTCGGCGAGTCGCTCGTGCGGCTCGGCCGGCGTATTGGCGGGGATACCGTCTCCGCTCCCGCGTGGCAGGGATGACCCAGCCGCGCCGCCACCCCGGGTCCGGGCTCCTCCCGGACCCGGGGAGCACACCTCGAAAGGGACACTCCGTTGGCTCTCATCGCGCATGAGCTGAAGGCGTCGTACGCCTTCGTCGAGCGCAACTTCTTCCTCACCCGGCGGTACTGGGGGTGGGAGGTCGCCTTCCTCGTCTACTCCGTGGCCGGGGCGCTGTCGATCAGCCTGATCGGCGCCGCGGCTGGTGACGACCGGCTCCTCCTCACGCTCATGGTGGGCGCCGTGTTCTGGAACTACCTCTCGGTCGTCTTCTCCTGGATCGCCGAGACCATCGCCATGGAGCGCTGGGAGGGCACCCTCGAGTACACGTTCATGGCCCCGGTCCGGCGCTGGACCCAGCTCCTTGGCTCGTGCCTGTACGCGATGGCGTACGGGCTCGTGCACACGGCGGCCATGCTGCTGGTGCTCGTCCTGTTCTTCCCGCAGCTCAACCCGGCCGGCATGAACGGCGCGACCGCGGTGATCTTCGTGCTCCTGGGGTCGTTCAGCTTCGTGGGCATCGGGATGATTGCCGCGATCCTGCCGCTCCTCTACGTGGAGCGCGGGGCGCAGATGACGTTCGTGCTCCAGTCGTGCCTGCTCCTCGTGTCCGGGGTCTACTACCCGGTCGAGGTGCTGCCCGCCTGGATGCAGGTCCTCTCGCGCCTCTCGCCAGCGACCTACGTCCTGGACGGCGTCCGTGCCGGGCTGCTGGACGGGACGCCGGTCACGGCGCTCGTCCACGATGTCGTGCCGCTGCTCGTGATGGGCGTCGTGCTCATCCCGACGGGGCTGTGGGCCTTCGGGCGCGCCGAGCGATACGCGAAGCGCACCGGCAAGCTCAAGCGGGTCGGGTGATGGGCACGTTCGCCAGCCCCATCGCCACGTCCACTCCCCTCCCCGCCCTCGGATGGCAGGCCGCGCTCGGCTGGGACGCCGGGTGGGAGGCCGCCTTCGCGCCGCACGCGGCGCAGGGGCTGCACCCCGCCCGGGTCGTGGCCTCGCACCGCGACCTGTGGATCGTGGCCCTTCCCGGTGGCGACCGCGAGGCCGTCATCTCCGGGCGCCTCCGGCACGACGCGCTCGGGCCCGGCGACCTGCCGGCCGCGGGCGACTGGGTCGCGGTCTCGGGCGCCGGGACCGGGGACGCTGACACCTGGACCACGGTCATCGGTGCGGTGCTCCCCCGCCGCACCGCGTTCCGCCGCAGCGCGGGCGAGGAGCGGCTGGCCGGGAACCTCTCGGCCGAGCAGGTCCTGGCCGCCAACGTGGACGTCGCCTTCGTGGTGATGGGCCTCGACGGCGACTTCAACCTGCGCCGCCTCGAGCGCTACCTCGCCGTGGCCTGGAGCGGCGGCACGACCCCGGTGATCCTGCTCAACAAGGCCGACGTCGCCGCGGACCTCGACGGGTTCCGCGTCGCCGCCGAGTCGGTGGCCCCGGGCGTCGAGGTCCGCACGATGTCCGCCCTGACCGGCGACGGCGTCGCGGGGCTCGCGGCCGACCACCTGCCGCCCGGCCGCACCGCGGTCGTGCTCGGCTCATCGGGTGTCGGCAAGTCGACGCTGGTCAACGCGCTCGTCGGGCACGACCGGCAGCGCACCGCCGGCGTCCGCGGGGACGACGCGAAGGGGCGCCACACCACCACGGCCCGGGAGCTGGTCCGGCTGCCGGGCGGCGCGGTCCTCATCGATACCCCGGGGATCCGCTCGCTGGGGGTCGCCGGGGCCGGGGGTGGCATGGACACCACCTTCGCCGACATCACCGAGCTCGCCTCCGGCTGCCGCTTCGGTGACTGCCGTCACGAGGGCGAGCCGGGCTGCGAGGTCCGGGCCGCGCTCGCGGACGGGCGCCTCGGCACGGCCAGGTTCGAGAGCCATCGCAAGCTGGAGCGCGAGGCCGCCCATGCCGCCCGCAAGGGCGACCGCCTCGCCCAGGCCGCCGAGAAGCGCAAGTGGCGCGCCATCAGCGCGTCGGTCAACCAGCACATGCAGCGCAAGTACGGGAGCGACCGATGACCACCATTGCCACGAGCCTCGGCCCGCCTGGCGCACCGGCGGGCTCCGGGGCGACCTTCCGCCGCTGGCGCGACCTCGACGACATCGGCGGCATGGCGGCGGCGAACGCGCGGCTCCGGGCCCCCATCGGGCTCCTCGAGCTCATCGACGTCGGCTCCATGCGCCACCGCTACACGCACCTCGTGAACTCCGACCCGGCCGTCGACTGCATCATCGTTGAGCGTGACGGCGAGACCCGCGGCTATGTCCGCGTGGAGTGGCACGACCTTGCGGACGGCGACCGCATCTACGATTCCACGCTCGTCCTCGAGCCGTCGGCGTGGGGGCTCGGGCTGGCCGAGGCCATGCTCGCCTGGTCCGAGGGCCGCTGCTCGGAGCTCGCCCGCGAGCACCCGACGAACCGCCGCTCGCACCTCGCCAACTACGTCTTCAAGGCGCTCGGCGCCGGCCTCGTCGTAGGTCAGCACGGTCCCGGCCAGTTCCAGTTCGTGAAAAATCTCCGGAACCGCCACCACAAATCCGTGGCTCGCCAACATCGCCGCCATGCGCCGAATTGGCCCCG
>JANNHX010000338.1:0-6942 GCA_031404615.1 Chloroflexota bacterium | reverse complement strand
GGGCCTCCGCCACCACCGCATCGCAGGTGTAGATCTCACCGGTCGCGCCGAACAGCTCGAGCAGCAGCTCCGACGAGCCATACGCCCCGAGCGCGTGGTCCACAAGTACGGTCGTGTCAAGAAGGTACGACATCATCTCCGCCTTCCTGCGGCCAGAGCTTCTCGTCTCGGTCCCAGCTGTCGCGGAGCTCGCGGAGGATGCGATCCGTCTCCTCCGGTGTCTCGCCCCAGGTCTTCGAGCCCTTGAGGGCACCGGCCGTCTCCCGGACCACCTTGATCGCGTTGTCCCGCCGGACCTGCTTCGCGACGACCTCGCTGATGTACGCGCTGCGGCCGCGTGGCCCCGCGACCGAGTCGACCAGCGCGAGGACCTCTTCGGGGATCGTGATGTTGGTCCGCACGAGCGCCATCGTGTGCGCCTCCAGTGTGGGCTATGCGACACACACGCTAGCACACGCGCGCACCGTGGAGGAGGGTCGGCTATCCTGCATCGATTCGATGCAGGCTGAATAGCGGCGCGCGGCTGGTGCGTGTCGCTGGATCCGACTGGAGGGTGGCGTGCCGCAGCGCTACGACGCGGTGATCATCGGCGGAGGCCACAACGGGCTCATCTCCGCCGCGTACCTGGCGCGCGCCGGGCTCAAGACGCTGGTGCTGGAGCGCCGGTACGTCCTCGGCGGCGCGGCCGTCACGGAGGAGATCGTCCCGGGCTTCCGGTTCTCCGTCGCGAGCTACGTGGTGTCGCTCCTGCGCCCCGAGATCATCCGCGACCTGGACCTGCCCAAGTACGGCCTGGACATCCTGCCGCTCGACGGGACGTTCACGCCGCTCCGCCCCGGCGAGGGGCCGAAGGGCGGCGGCGGCGACTACCTGTGGCGCGTCAACGACCACGGCCGGACCGTGCGCGAGCTGCGCCGCTGGTCCAAGGGCGACGCCGAGGCGTACGAGGAGTACGGCCAGCTCATGGTGGAGATGGCCCGCTTCATCAAGCCGATTCTGGGCATCGTGCCGCCGGATCTCACCGACAACGACCCGCGCCCGCTGCTGCCGGTTGCCGCGCTGGCCAAGCGGTTCGCGCAGCTGCCGGAGCGCCAGCAGGCGGTCTTCGTCCAGCTGATGACGATGTCGGCCAAGGACTTCCTTGACCAGTGGTTCGAGACGGACCCGCTCAAAGCCACGATGTCCGCGTCCGGGATCATCGGCACGTACCAGGGCATCAACTCGCCCGGCACGGCCTACGTCCTGCTGCACCACTACATGGGCGAGATCGACGGCGCCTTCCGCGCCTGGGGCATCCCCAAGGGCGGCACCGGCGGCGTCAGCTACTCGATCGCCCGCGCCGCGCAGGCCCTGGGCGCCGAGATCCGCACCGAGGCCCCGGTCGCCCGGATCATCGTCAGGAATGGCAGGGCCACGGGCGTCGCGCTCGAGTCCGGCGAGGAGATCGAGGCCTCGGTCGTCCTGGCCAGCACGGACGCGAAGGTCACCTTCCTCGACCTCCTCGAGCCGAACACGCTCCCGGCCGAGTTTCTGGAGGAGGTCCGCCGCTTCAAGTTCCGCGGCAGCTCGGGCAAGGTTAACCTCGCGGTCGACCGCCTGCCGGACTTCACCTGCCTGCCGGGCGAGGGCGAGCACCTGCGGGGCGCGATCTCCTTCAGCCCGTCGACCCGGGAGATGGAGCAGGCCTATGACGACGCGAAGTACGGGCACTGGAGCAACAAGCCGTACATCGACATGATCATCCCGACCCTCGTCGATCCGGGGATGGCGCCGCCAGGCAAGCACGTCATCAGCTGCTTCGTCCAGTACGCCCCGTACAGGCTGGCGCCGGAGCTGGGCACGTGGGACGACAACGGCAACCGGGAGGCCTTCGGCGACGCGGTCATCAACCGGATCGCGGAGTTCGCGCCCAACATCAAGGACATCATCATCGGCCGCCAGGTCCTCACCCCCCTCGACATCGAGCGGACGATGGGCCTCACCGAGGGGAACATCTTCCAGGGCGAGCTCTCGCTCGAGCAGCTGTTCTTCAACCGGCCGGTCCCGGGCTATGCCCGCTTCAGGACCCCCGTGCAGAACCTCTGGCTCTCGGGCTCGTCCACCCACCCGGGCGGCGGCCTGATGGGCGCCAACGGCCGGCTCGCGGCTCTCGAGGTCCTCAAGTCCCGCGGCCGGAAGGTGGCCTGACGATGGCTGACACGATGAACACCTACGACGCCATCGTCGTCGGCGCGGGGCACAACGGCCTCACGGCCGCCGCGTACATGGCCAGGGCCGGGCTGCGCGTCCTGGTCCTGGAGTCGCGCGCCATCGTGGGTGGCGCCGCCGTCACCGAGGCGCTGGGCGGGGTCAGGGTGCCGAGCCTCGCGCACACCGTCGGGCGGCTCCGGCCGTCCGTCGTCCGCGAGCTGGACCTGGCGAGCCACGGCCTCTCGCTGGTCGCGCCCGAGGTGCGCGTCTTCGCGCCCCAGGCCGACGGCCGTGCCGTGACCCTCTACGCGGACCTCGCAGAGAGCGTCGACGCGCTGCGGACCTTCGGCGAGGACGACGCCACCGCGTTCGTCGAGTACGACCGGCGCGTCCGCTCGCTGTCGCGGTTCCTCGCGGACCTCGGTGACGAGGCGCCGCCGGACATCAAGGGGCCGGGCTTCGGCGACGCGCTCCTGGGCCTGCGGCTGGGTCGGGCATTCCGCGGCCTGGGCAAGCGCGACGCCCGCACGATCCTGCGGGTGCTCGCCATGGCGGTCGCGGACTTCGTGGCCGAGTCGTTCACGTCCGAGCCGATCCGGGCGACGACCGCCTGGCGCGGCGTCCGGTACACCGCGACGGGACCCTGGTCCGCCGGCTCCACGGCCGTCCTGCTCGCCGATGTGGCGGGCAACGACGGTGGGGCAGCAGGCGAGACGGTCTACGCGAAGGGCGGTCCCGGCGCGGTCTCCGACGCGCTCGCCTCGGCGGCCTGCGCCGCCGGTGCCGAGATTCGCGTCGACGCGAAGGTCATCGCCGTGACGACCCGCGACGGCGTGGTGACCGGTGTGGCGCTCGCCTCGGGCGAGGAGATCGCGGCCCCGGCCGTCGTCTCGGGCCTGGACCCCAAGCAGCTCCTGACGAAGCTCGTGGATCCCGTGACCGTTGGTCCCTCGATGCGCTGGCGCGCCGGCAACATCCGGACGCCCGGCACGGTCGCCAAGGTCAACCTCGTGCTCGACGGCGTGCCGGACTTCCCGGCCGCCGGTGGTGACGCGAAGAAGATCCGCGGCCGGATCCAGGTCGGCACCACGTCCATCGATGACGTGGAGCGCGCCTTCGACTCGTCGAAGTACGGGCTCCTGCCGGCCTCGCCGGTGCTGGAGGCGACGATCCCGTCCCTCGTGGACCCGTCGCTCGTCGCCGGCGCCCCCGACGGAACGCAGGTCATGAGCGTCCTCATGCAGTGGATGCCTCCGAAGCTGTCCGCCGAGGAGTGGGCGTCACGCCGCGACGAGGTGGGCGACCTTGCCATCCGGACCCTGGAGACCGTGGCCCCGGGCATCGGCGGGCGGGTCAAGGCGCGTCAGGTGCTCACCCCCGCGGACCTCGAGGGCGAGTACGGGCTCACCGGCGGCCACCCGCTCCACGCGGAGCCCGGGCTGGACTCGTTCTTCCTGTGGCGGCCGCTGCTGGGCTGGGCCCGCTACCGGATGCCGGTCGAGGGGCTGTACCTTGCGGGCTCCGGCGCACACCCGGGCGGCGGCGTGACCGCGACACCGGGCCGCAACGCCGCGCGCGAGGTCATCGCGGACCGCAGGAAGAAGCGCCGATAGCGGGGGAGCCGATGCGCTACGGGCTGTCGCTGGCCAACTTCGGTGACTTCGCGGAGGCGCGCCGTGTCGCGGACCTCGCGCGGTCCGCCGAGGCCGCCGGCTGGGACGCGCTGCTCGTCTGGGACCATCTCGGGTTCGCCTGGGGGACACCGTCCGGCGACCCGTGGACGCTTGTGACGGCGGCCGCGCTGGGGACACGTCGCCTGCTCGTTGGCACCGATGTGTCGGTCATCGCCCGGGAGCGGCCGTTGGCCTTCGCGAACCGCATCGCGACCATTGACCGGCTCTCCGGGGGGCGCGTGGTGCTGGGCGTGGGGATCGGCGGCGCCGAGGAGGAGTACCGCAGGGCGGGCGAGCCGGTGGACCGGCGCGAGCGCGCGGCGCTGACGGACGAGATGCTCTTGGTCGTCCGACCGCTGCTGGCGGGGGACAAGGTCACGCACCGTGGTCCGGCACTCACCGTGGACGGTGTCACGCTCGCGCCGCTGCCGGTCCAGCCACAAGTCCCCGTATGGGTCGGCGGTGAGAGCCGCGGGGCGCGACGGCGTGCCGCCCGGCACGACGGCTGGATCCCCTTCCCGTACGACGAGGCGGGCCGGCCGACCATGACGCCCGATGACCTGGCACGCGGCGTGGGTGAGATCCGCGCCGAGCGTTCCGCCGCGGGAATCGCCGTTAACGAGCCCTTCGCCGTCGCCATGCACGGCGAGACGCCGGGCCCCGGCGACGAGGCGGCGACGATCGTCCGTCCCTGGGCCGCAGCGGGCGCGACGTGGTGGATCGAGACCCTGCACGGATACCGCGGGTCCACGGACGACCTCTTCGCCAGGGTTGCCGCCGGACCGCCGCGGATCTGAGGCGCGGCCGCGGATCTGAGGCGCGGCCGCGGTCTCCGGGGGCCCCGCCCACGGTGCCTGCCCCGCCCACGGTGCCTGCCCCGCCCCGGAGTCGGGAGAAACCCGCTCAGGATCGGCGCAACCCGCCTGGGAGTCCGGTCTCGGCCTCGGAATCCGGTCCTGGCGACGGTGCCACCGGACGGGGAGTCCGGTTCGGCCGTTGCGGTGCGGGTTTCTCCCGCTCTGGAGCCCGGTCAGGTGCCCGGCGCGGGTCGCCACCAGGAGTCGACAGATGACGAGGGTGACCCTCAGTCGACGAAGGTGCCCTCCGAGAGTGATCCGAGCAGGGGCGCCAGGGCCAACCAGCCGAGGAGGAGCCCGCCACACAGGACGGCCAGGATGTGCCCGGCCGAACCCGCCAGCATCGTGCTGCGGGTCGACCTGCCGGAGCCGGTGAACGACCGCCTGAGGATCCACGCCCAGGCTGTTCCCGCCACGATGCACAGCGCGCCGACGGGCGCGAGGATGGCCCCGGCCAGGAGCGTCATGAGCGGCGCGCCCTCAACCGCCTGGCTGACCGCCTCCCCGAACGGCGCCTGCCCCCGCGCCAGCCTCGTCAGGTCCGGGATCAACGACGCGAGCAGGACCGTGAGCAGGAAGGTGACGATGCCCATCCATGGTCCGGCCCACCGCTCGCCCCGAACCGCCGCCCCCGCGAGCAGCACCCCGGCGAGGGCCGCCCCAACCGGTCCGCATGCCCACGCCGCGAGCTGCGGCAGCGTCCCGTGGGGCATGAACCCGTCGGGACCCAGGACGAACCGGACCCGCATCAGGCCTTCGACGGCGGGGATCGCCGCGGCCGCGCAGAGCGCGACCAGGAGCCCCGCACACAGCACACTCCCGAGCGCCGCGCCCGCGAGCCGCTGTTGCGAGATCCGCCGGGGACCGGGCGCAGGCCGGGGTCCCGCCTCGATGTCCGGCATCACGGCAGCGCCCATCGTCCCCTCCCGATCGCGCTACCGGCGGTCCAGCTTCGCCTCGTCGGCGAGGCGCTCCTCCTCTGCCTGGCTCGACGCGGGCACCTCGCCCTCGCCCACCTCCCGCGGCGCCCCCTCGAGCGCCCAGTCCCAGTCGTGGAGCTGTCGCAGCAGCCGCCGGCCCGTGAGGTCTAGGTGGATCGGCGTCACGGAGACCCGCCGGTTCACGACGGCATTGAAGTCCGTGCCCGGCACGGAGATCCCCGACGGCGGCGGCCCACCGATCCAGTAGTAGGGCAGCCCACGCGGGTCGAAGCGCTGGATCAGCTCGTCCTGGTAGATCCGGCGGCCGACGCGCGTGACCTCGAACCCGCCACAGTCCTCCACAGACACCGCCGGCACGTTGACCGACAGCAGCTCGCCGCGCCTGAGGCCGTGTTCGAGGATGTTCCGCGCCGTGACCGCGGCCGCCTTGGCCGCGAGCGCGAAGTCGATGTGCTCGTCGTACTCCTGGCTGATTGCGAACGCGGGGCAGTTGTTGATGACCGCCTCCATCGCCGCCGCGATCGTGCCCGAGTAGGTGATGTCGTCGCCCAGGTTCGCGCCGTAGTTGATGCCGGACGCGACGAGGTCGAACCGCTCCTCAAAGAAGCCGAGGAACGCGAGCGAGACGCAGTCGGTGGGGGAACCGTCGACCGAGTAGCCGGTCGAGCCGTCCGCGAGGGTCCGCTCCCGCACGCGCAGCGGCCGCATGAGGGTCTTCGTGTGGCCCACGGCCGACTGGTTGAGGTCCGGGGCGACGACGGTGACGTCGCCGATGGGGTCAAGCGCGAGCTTGAGCGCGAGGATCCCGCGGGACTCGATGCCGTCGTCGTTGGTGACCAGGATCCGGGGCCGGGTCGTCCAGTTGCCCAGCGGCCGCCCGACGCGCTTCAGCGCGCGGTGCTTGCCGCGCGGACCCGCGACGGGTTCGCCGCGCTCCTTGTCCAGGTCGCGGCGCTCGCTCCGGGCGCGCTCCCGGGTCATCTCCGGGGCCTGGGCATGTGCCTCCGCCTCGTCGCCGTCGCCCGCGCCGTCGCCCGCCCCAGCGTCCTCGACCTCGTCCGGGTCGTGCGGCTCGTCGCTCACGCGTCGGCGTCGGGGGTTGTGCCGGTGCTGGCGGGCGTGACCGGAGCCGGGTTCACTGCGTCCTCGATCTCGGCGGGCGTCGCGAGCGGCTGGGCCTCCGCCATCTTGGCGGTGATCACCTCCTCGACGTCCTCGTCCACACCCGGCACGGGATCGCGCGGACGCCGGACCTCGCGCCCCTCGCGCGCCGCGACCCGC
>JANNHX010000337.1:0-2567 GCA_031404615.1 Chloroflexota bacterium | reverse complement strand
GGCCACGACCGGCAGTCTTGCCAAGCCCTGACCCAATTCCACGGCCCACGCGCCGCTTGGAATGTTTGGCGCCAGAACCCGGTTTGATCGAGTTGAGTTGCATCACAGCACCTTCACCAGGTACGAGACCTTGTTGATCATGCCGCGCACCGCCGGCGTGTCTTCGAGCGTGAATTCGCTGTTGAGTTTGCGACGTCGAGCAGGGTGTGCGGCCCGGACCGCGGGCCCAGCAGCCCGTCAATGGCGCGCCGCGACGCGCGGGTGCCCCCGAGCCGCCGGTTGATCCACGCGAGGTCGCGCAGGTTCCCCCGGAGCGCCGCGGGGTCGTCCAGCGGTCCGTCGAGGAGCTCGCGGGTGCCGGAGAGCCGTCGCATACCCGCGGAGGGTAGCCCACGCGCGGGCTCAGGCCCGCCACCGCTCCTGCGGCGCGCAACGAGCCGGAGCCGCTGCGATAATCGGTGGGCCATGCCCGGAACCGCTCCCACCCCAAACCCGTCGGCTGCGCCGCTGATCGTCGTCGCCGGCGAAGCGCTCATCGACCTGATCGTCCGTGCGGATGGCGAGATCGTCCCGATCGCCGGCGGCAGCCCCTTCAACTCGGTGCGTGCGATCGCCCGCCTCGGCGTGCCCGCGTCCTGGATCGGCGGCCTGTCGAGCGACCGATTCGGGCGCATGCTCGAGGATGGCCTCGCCGCCGACGGCGTGGGCCGTGAGCAGGTCCAGCGCACGGACCTGCCGACGACGCTCGCGCTCGCCGAGCTCGGCGCGGACGGCGCCGCCTCGTACCGGTTCTACACGGAGGCGACCTCCGCCCCGGCGGTGCTTCCCGGGCCGCTCGCCGACGGGGTCGCGGCGTCCGCCCGCGCGTTCCTGACGGGCTCGCTGGGCCTCGTCCTGGAGCCGATGGCCTCGACGCTCGAGGCGGTCGCCCGGGCGGTGCCCGCGGACCGGATCGTCATGCTCGACCCCAACGCCCGCCCATCGATCACCCGCGATCCCGGGGCGTGGCGCGCGCGCATGGCCCGGGTCATGGCCCGCGCCGACATCGTCAAGGCCAGCGCGGAGGACCTCGAGTACCTGCGGCCCGGTGAGTCGATCGAGACCTCCGCGGCCTGGGTCAAGGCCCAGGGCGCGACGGTCCTGCTCGTGACCGACGGGAGCCGCCCGGTCCGCGTCATCACGGCCGACGGCACCCAGCTCGTCCCGGCTCCCGCGGTCGATGTCGTCGACACGGTCGGGGCGGGAGACACGTTCGGTGGCGCCTTCCTCGCATGCCTGGTCCACGAGGGGATTGGGACAGAGAGGCTGGGCGACAGCGCGACGGTCCTTCGCGCGGCTCGCTTCGCGGTCCGCGCCTCCGGGTTGGTGTGCGGCCGGGCCGGCGCCAACCCGCCGACCCTCGCCGAGCTCGGGGGGCTGGCCCGAGGCCTGAGCGCCGGTCCGGGCCGCGTGTCCGCCGGTCCCGTCGTCTCACGTGTCCTTCGGGGGTCCACCCCTTGCCATCAGGCCCTATAATCCGACCGACAGTCGGTCGGACAATTCGGGACACCATGGCACGCACCCTCAACTCCGCCAGACACGCCGTCCGCCGGGACGAGATCCTTGACGTCGCGGAGCGGTTCATCCGCGCCCGCGGCTACGAGGCGATGAGCATTCAGGACCTCCAGGACGAGCTCGGCGTCTCCCGCGGCGCGATCTACCACTACTTCCGCTCCAAGGAAGCGATCCTCGACGCCATGATCGAGCGGATGAGCCAGGCCGGCATCGCGGTCGTGCTGCCGATCGTCGAAGACCCGGACCTCGACGCCGTCGCAAAGCTCCAGGCCGTGTTCGCGACGGCGGGCGCCTGGAAGGCGCAGCGGAGCGATCTCCTGCTCGCCGTGCTGCGGGCCTGGTATGCCCCGGGCAACGACCTCGTCCGGCTCCGCGCCGAGAAGGCTGCCTACGCCCAGTTCGTGCCGCTTATGGCCGGGATCATCCGCCAGGGCGTGGACGAGGGGGTCATGCACGCCACCTCGCCGGACCACGCCGCGATCACGGTCACGGCCCTCTTCAACGGGTCGAGCGACACCATCTTCCAGAGGCTGACCGACCGCCTCGACGGCCGGATCACGTTCGAGGAGGTCGAGTCGTTCATGGCCGCCCACAGCGAGGCCATCGAGCGGATCCTCGGGCTGCCGCCAGGATCGTTCGTCCTCATCGATCCCGAGTCCCTCCACACCTGGTTCGGTTGACAAGGAGCCGTCAATGGCCGCAGTGATCACCCTCGAGAAGCTCACCAAGTCCTACGGCTCCAGCCGGGGGATCATCGACGTCGACCTGGAGGTCCAGGCGGGCGAGATCTTCGGCTTCCTCGGCCCGAACGGCGCCGGCAAGACCACGACGATCCGCACGATGCTGGACCTCATCCGGCCGACCAGCGGCCGCGCGCTCGTCTTCGGTGTCGAGTCGAAGGCCGACCCGGTGTCGATCCACCGGCGTGTCGGCTACATCCCGGGTGAGTTCGCGCTGTATGACCGCCTCAGCGGCAAGCAGACGCTCGAGTACTTCGCGAACCTCCGCGGCGG
>JANNHX010000336.1:0-5204 GCA_031404615.1 Chloroflexota bacterium | reverse complement strand
GGACACCGCGCGGACCCGCGCCAGGACCTCGTTGGGACCCGGCACGGGGACCGGGACCTCCCGGATCTCGAGCACGCTGGGCTCGAGGACGACAAGCGCCTCCATCGTGGCGGGCAGGGCGGACATCGGGGCGGCCTCCTTGGGCTGACGGAAGATGGGCTAGATGACGGCGACGGGGTCGAGCATCGACGCTGTCGCGCCGCGGATCTTGACCGGAAGGGCGACAAACAGGAACTCGTAGATGCGCTGGCGGGCCAGATCCTCGAGATCCAGGCTCTCCATGATGTAGACGCCGCTCTCGATGAGCATCGCCGTGTGCACGGGCTGCGGGTTTCCCTCGGGACCCGGATCGGGTGCCGGCTGCACCTCGAAGGTCTCCGTGTCGGAGCCGGCCGCGATGACCCCGCGCTCCAGCATCCAGCGGGCGGCCGAGACGTCCGGTCCGGCGGTCTTGTGCTCGGCCATGCGCTCGGCATCGGGCCACAGGCCCATGTAGCCGGTCCTGATCACGACGACGTCCCAGGGCCGGACCTCCACCCCCTCGGCGGCGCAGATCGCGTCCATCTCCGCAGCGTCGATCGGCGAGCCCTTGGGCAGGCAGTCGACGCCCCGGTAGGTCGGTGCGTCGATCAGGACGCCGCGGGTGAAGAACGGCGGCATCTTCGCGGCATCACCGTGGACGGGCCCGAAGTCCGTGAGGTGCTCGTCGGCGTTGCCGCCGCCGTACCAGTGCATGTCGTCGCCGACGGTCATGTGGGCAAGGGCGTCCATGTGCGCGCCGGAGTGGCTCGTGGCCATGACGTACTCGGCCATATAGCCGAGGCCCGCGTCGTTGACCGGGCCCCACGGCTGGGCACCCGTGGCCCGGATGCCCCGGGGGGTCCGGTAGTTGAGGACCTGGAACGGCGGATGGCCCGGGAACAGCGGCATGCCCGGAAAGCGCGTCGCAGCCAGCGAGACCATGCGCCCCTCGCGGACGAGCGCCGCCGCGCGCACGACCTGCTCGGCAGGCATGTCGCCCACCGGCCCGATCTCCGTACCGAACTTCATGAGCCTGCCTCCCCTCGCTCGGCCGCGTCGGCCGCTTCATTGATGGCCCGCCACACGCGCTCTGGCGTCAGCGGCAGGTCGCGGATCTGGGCGCCCGTGGCCTCGCGGACGGCGGCCGCCACGGCAGGGGCGACGCACAGCAGCGCGCCCTCGCTCATGCCCTTCGCGCCGTAGGGCCCCGGCCCGTCGGCGTTCTCCACCGCCTCGCTGTGGAGCTCGCGCGGGAGGTCCATGCTGGTGGGAATCCGGTAGTCGATGGCGCCGAGGTTCCGGATCCGGCCCCGCTCGTCGAAGATGTAGTGCTCCATCAGCGTGTGGCCGAGGCCCATGATCGCCGCACCCTCGTCCTGCATCCGGACCTGGAGCGGGTTGATGGCCTTGCCCACGTCGCTGACCGTGATGTGGCGGTCGATCGTCACGTCGCCGGTCTCGCGGTCCACCTCGGCCTCGATGACCGTGCAGTTGAACTCGAAGAACGCGGGTGCGCCGCCGAGCGGATGCCCGGGATCCGCGTCCTTGCGCGCCTCGCCCAGGCCGGTCAACTCACCGCCCAGCTTGCCGAAGCCGGGCTTGAGCACCTCGACCGGCGTCAGCCGGCGGCCGTCGGGCAGGCGAACCAAGCCCGCGTCCACGACGACGTCGGCCTCATCCACCGCGTGGAGGCGGGCCGCCATCGTCCGCAGCTTGCCCTGGATGTCGCGGCAGGCCGCGAGGACGGAGTTGCCCATCAGGACGGTGGAGCGCGACGCCGAGGTCTGCTGGTCGTAGGGCACGACCGCGGTGTCGCCCATGACGACCGTGACCCAGTCCAGCGGCGCGCCCAGCTCCTGTGAGGCGATCTGCGCGAGCACGGTCCGCGCACCCTGACCCATGTCGGAGGTGCCCGCGTAGACGACCACCGAGCCGTCGACAAGGAGACGGACGATCGAGTAGCTGAGGCCGGTGGTCGGGCCGGACTTGATCCCCAGCGCGATCCCGCGGCCACGGCCCGCGGGCAGGGGCGTCCCCCACCCGATCCGCTCCGCGGCGAGCCGGACCGTCTGCTCCCAGTCTCCGTCGCAGGGCGTGTCGAACGGGATGAACCGGTCACCCTTGCGGGCCAGGTTGCGCAGCCGGATCTGGAGCCGGTCCATCCCCAGCGCCTTCGCGCCCTCGTCGAGCGTGCTCTCCACGGCCCAGTTGATCTGCGGGTTGCCGAAGCCGCGGAACGCGGTGGAGGGCACGGTGTGCGAGAGGATCGAGCGGGCGAGAATACGGACGGCGGGGATCGTGTACGGCCCGGCGGCAGGGTATGAGCCCTTGCCCACGACGCGATCGGCGATGTCCGCGTAGGCGCCGATGAGATAGTCCGCCTCGATGTCCTGGAACAGGATCCGGCCGTCGCGGTCGAACCCGGTCCGCACCCGGGACTCGCAGGCTGTCCGGCGAGCCGCCTGGAAGGACTCCTCGAGGGTCAGGACCAGCCTGACCGCGCGGCCCACCTTGAGCGCCGCGAAGACCACCGCCGGCTCGTGCTTGGTGTGCTGCTTGCCGCCGAAACCGCCCCCGGGGTCCGGCGCGTACACCCGCACCTTCGAAAGGGGCATCCTCACCAGGCCGGCGATCAGCTTCTGGAGCCAGTTCGGGTGCTGGATCGTGCTCCAGACCGCGAGGCCGTCACCGTCGGGCGCCGCCATGAACGCGTGCGGCTCGATGGCAAAGTGGGTCACCATCGGGAAGGTGTAGCGGCCCTCCACGATGACATGGGCACGGGCCGCCTCGGCGTCGACATCCCCCCAGCCGACGCGATGCTCTGTGAGCACGTTGCCGCCCGCGAGCCGGTCGCCAGGGCGAAGAGAAGGATCCTGGACGAGCGGCGCATCCGGCGCGAGCGCGCCGGCGACCGTGAACACGGCCGGCAGCTCCTCGTGCTCCACCCGCACGAGCCGTGCGGCCGCCTCGGCCAGCTCGCGGGTGTCCGCGACGACCAGCGCAACGGGGTCGCCGTGGTACTTGGTCTCGCCCACGGCGAGGACCGGTCGGTCCTGGTTCTGCGGCCCGTACCGGGGCATGGGCGTGGGCAGGTCGTCCGCCGTCATCACCAGGTGGACGCCGGGCAGGGCGAGCGCCTCCGAGGCGTCGATGCCCAGGATCCGCGCCCGCGCACAGTCCAGCGTCACCAGCTTCGCATGCAGGGCATCCGCGACCGGGAGGTCCGCGAGGTACTGCTGGGCGCCGGTGACACGGTCGATGCCGCCGACGCGGTTGGGTGAGTCGCCGACGCGCGAGCCGGTCATCGGTCGCCTCCGTCGGCGGTGGTGCGGATCGCGTCGAAGATCTGCTCGTAGCAGGCACAGCGGCAGAGATTGCCCGCCATCCCCTCCTCGATCTCGGCCTGGGTGGGATGCGGATGCTCCTCGAGCAGCACGTGCGCCGACAGGAGCTGGCCGGGGATGCAGAACCCGCACTGCACCGCGCCCTCATCCAGGAATGCGATCTGCAGCGGCGAGAGGACGCCGCGGTCCGCGAGCCCCTCCACCGTCAGGATCTCGGAGCCGTCGGCCTCGACGGCCAGGACGAGACACGAGTCCACCGTTCGCCCGTCCACGATCACCGTGCAGGCGCCGCACTCGCCCACCAGGCAGCACTCCTTGGCGCCGGTCAGGGCCAGGTCGTCGCGCAGGACGTCGAGCAGCGTGTGGTTCGGGGCCACGTCGACCGCGCGCCGGGCGCCGTTGACGGTGACCTCGATGGGGACGTTCGCGATCATGCCGGTTCCCCCGTCGCCAGGCGCTCCTGGGCCGTGGCCAGCGCGCGCCGGCCAAGCACCCGGAGCATCGCGAGCCGGTACTCGGGACCGGCGCGCATGGAGCGGACGGACGGGCTCGCGTCCGCGAAGATGCGTTCGAAGATCGCCGCCCGGGCCTCTTCCGACGAGGTGGGGTCGGCCAGGATGCCGGTCGCGTCGAGGCGGAGCACGGGCCGCGGGCCCACGCTCCCGTACGCGATGCGCGTGATGCCGGCCGTATCCACGCCACAGGTCAGGGTCACGGATGCGAGGTCGTGCCCCCGCCTGCGGGTGCGTCGCGTGTGGACGCTGGCGATGCGCCGCTCCGGGATGGGCAGCTCGATCGCCGTCACGAGCTCGCCACGGACGAGCGTCGTGACACCCGAGCGGACGAACAGATCGTCCACCGGGATGCGGCGGGTCCCGCCCGGGCCCTCGGCGACCACGGACGCGCCGTGGACCAGGAGCGAGGGTGACGTGTCCGCCGCCGGCGACGCATTGCAGATGTTCCCGGCCAGCGTGGCCCGGTTGCGGATCTGGACGGAGCCCACCACGGCGGCGGCCTCGGCGAGGGCCGGGAAGTGGCGGCGGACGAGCGGGTCGGCGGCCACGTCCGTCATCACGGTCGTGGCCCCGATCACCACGCAGCCGTCCGTCTCGCGGATGCCGGGCCGGAGCTCGGCGATCCGCTTGACGTCCACCACGATGACGGGGCTGACCGACCCGTCGCGGAGCCGGACGATCAGGTCCGTGCCGCCGGCGAGGACGCGAGCGTCCTGACCGTGGCTCTCGAGGATCGCGACGGCTTCGGCCAGGGACGTGGGCCGGGCGTAGGCGAAGGTATGCATGACGACCGGCCGAGCCTCGTTCCTACAGGATCCTGTCGACCTCATCCATGAGGACCTGGGGGGTCGCGGCACGGATGAAGAAGAACGGGCGCTCGCAGAAGCGGTCCACGAACGTGGCCCGGCGGGCGCGGAGGACGTCGTTGTCCACCATCGGCATGACGTGGCCGGGGGCCAGCAGCTCGTTGGTCAGGAAGTAGTTCTGCAGGCTGTGCAGGAACTGGAACTGGCGCTCGAAGGGGATCAGCTCGTTGGTCGCCGGGTCGAAGTTGCCGTCGATAGCCGGGACGATGACGAGGTCGATGTTCGGCGTGCCCTCGTACATGCCCCAGGCCGGCATCTCGCCCCAGAACTTCTCGACACCCTTGTTGGGGGCGGCCTTGTCGGAGCGCTCGGTGCCTTCGGTGCGCTTCACGAGGAACGTGTCCACGGAACCGGCCGCAGCCTGCCCGGCCTCGTTGATCACGGTCGTCTCGGAGGCGACCTGGAGCGCGCCCCGGACCCCGGCCTCGATGAGACCCATGCTCTTGCCGTGGTTGGAC
>JANNHX010000335.1:0-6548 GCA_031404615.1 Chloroflexota bacterium | reverse complement strand
CGTGGCCGGCTGGATCATCGCGGGCATCGTCATCCTCATCCTGGCACGTGCCAGGGGCAAGGAAGACTGGCTGCTCAAGGCCGGCGAGGTCGCCTACGAGCGGCAGGCCAGGCCCGAGGAGGTCGCGGGCTCGATCTGATGTGTTGACCACGCCAGTCCGGGCCCGCCCTCTGGTCCGGCGGCAGTCAGGAGCGGTCCGAGGGGACCGCTCCTGACTCGTTCCCGCGGAGTCCTTGAAAGACGTCATGCAATTCGCCGACCAGGCCGAGCTGGACCGCTCGCGCCGTCCAAGCGTCGATACGCTCGACTGCCGCCAGTTCCTCGCCGTGGACGCCGGACAGTCCGGCTCGAGGGCCGTGCTCGTCTCTGCCACCGGCCACATCCTGCGGCACGCGGAGGCAGGTGGCCTGATCCACGCCCTGGCGCCTGGGGGCGCCGACCTCATGGCGACCGTCCTGGGCGACTTGCGCGACGGAACGACCGACGACGGCCGCCCGCCCGATGTCGTCGCCCTCGGCCTCACGGCGATCGTCCGAGGGACCCCGAGCGAGCCGGTGGGGGTGGAGGTGGCGGCCAGGATCTGGCCGGAATCCCAGCGGCTGGTCGAAGGCGACGGGTACGTCGCCTGGGCCGGCGCGACCGGGGCTGCCCCCGGGGTCGCCGCGATGGCGGGAACCGGCTCAGTCGTCGTCGCCGTCAACGAGCGTGGCGAGCGCGCGGAGACGGGCGGCTGGGCGTGGCTGATGGGCGACCCGGGCAGTGGCTGGGACATCGGCCTGACCGCCCTCAAGCGGATGCTTCGGCGATGGGACAGGGACCGCGTCGTCACGCCCCTCGGACGGTTGATCCTTGCCCATTTCCGCGCGGTGGAGCCGCCGGAGATCCCGGACCGTATCTACTCGGACGACATCGAGCGGATCGAGGTCGCCCGGTTCGCCCGGTACGTGATCCGTCTTGCCGCCGGCGGCGACGGGGAGGCTGCCGAAATCGTCGCCGGCTCCGCAGCGGACTTCGCGATCGACGTCGCCGCCGTGATCGGCCGCCTGAACTGGGAGCGAGAGCCGGTCCTGGTGAGCACGCTCGGCGGAATCTTCCGCTCTGGAGCTGTCTATCGCGACCCGTTCCTCGCCGCCCTGCGACGCCAGACGCCGCGTGAGGTGCAGCTAGCCGAACCGGTTCTCTCCGGCCTCGGTGGCGCAGCTTTGCTCTCGCTGCGCGAGGGCGGCATCGAGGCTACGCCCGAGGTCATCGCCGCCTTGTGTGCCGGCGGTTGTGGCGGCGCGGATGCCTGAGCTCCCGGGACCCAAGGGCGAGGCCGCGGGCCGCTATCTCGACACGGTCTCCGAGCTTCTCGCGCGGGCGCGCGCCGCCAACGGTGCTGCCATCGTCCGGGTGGCTGACGTCGTCGCTCGCACCGTTGCAGCCGACGGCATCATCCGGTTGTTCGGAAGCGGCCACTCGCACCTGCTGGCCCTCGAGGCGGCCGGCCGAGCCGGTGGGTTCGCGGGCGTGGACGTGATCGTCGACCCGGGCATGGGCCGCGCCGAGAAGCTCGAGGGGTACGGGTCGATCCTGGTTCACGAGCAGGTGTGGGAGGCCCGCGACTGCCTGTTCGTGATCAGCCACTCCGGCCGCAACCCCGCCCCGATCGAGGTCGCGCTCGCCGGTCGCAGCGCTGGGCTCACGACGATCGCATTGACGGCATTGGACTACTCTCGGGCCTCGGCACCGCGGCACTCCTCGGGCAAACGCCTGTTCGAGGTCTGTGATCTCGTGCTCGACACCGTGGGCGTGCCCGGAGACGCCGCCGTCGTGATCGCCGGCGCCCCTGTCCCGACGGGCGCCACATCCACCGTCGTGGGAGCGGCCCTCCTGGACGCCGTCCTCGTCGAGGCGGTCGCGGAGCTCGTGCGGATGGGCGTCGAGCCGCCACTCGTCCGGTCGTACAACCTCGATGGTTCCGAGGCGCACAACTCGGCCATGTTCGGTCGCTATCGAGGCCGGGTCACGCGGGCGATCTGAGGCACGGGCTGGCGTGGCCGCCGGCGGCGGCTCTTCCTGTCCTACGAGGCGTCCCCGACGACCACGTTCCACAACGTGCCGATCCCGCCGATCTCACACTCGACGCGATGCCCCGGCCGGAGCGTGATGCCGTCCGGAGGCACGATGCCGGTGCCGGTGGACAGGACCGTGCCGTCGTCGATGACGTTGTCGAGGAGCAGGGCTGCGGCGAGGGACTCGAGCGACCGCACCAGCTCGCCCGTCGATGTGCTGCCCTCGAAGACCGCGGCGCCGTGCTCGTCGACGATGCGGAGCTGGATCGGGAACGCCCCCATCGGCGCGTCGGACAGCAGGACCGCGGGGCCGAAAGAGCAAGATCCGCGGTAGATCTTGGCTTGCGGCAGGTACAGCGGGTTATCGCCCTCGATATCGCGGGCCGAGACATCGTCGACGACGGTGTAACCCACGATCGTTCCGTCGCCATCGAGGACGAGGCCGAGCTCCGGCTCGGGGACCGTCCAGCGACTGTCCGAACGCGCCCGGATCGCTCCGCCGGACGGCGATGTCCTGCGCCCCGACGCATCCTTGAGGAACAGCTCGGGCCGGTCGGCCTCGTACACCCTCGCGTAGTAGTCCCGGGTCGTCGCCGCAGTCTCGGCCTGCCGCGCCTCCCGGGAGCGGCGGTAGGTCACGCCCGCCGCCCACACCTCCGGCGCCTGGACCGGCACGTCGAGGGCCATCGACTCACCGCTACCGACGACCGCTGCCGCACGCTCGTCGAGGAGCATGGGAGGCGGGAGCGACCCGTCGGCCTGCCGGCGAGCGAGGTCGTCGGCGAGCACCCGGGTCACCGGCACGCCCGCCAGGCGTGCCCGACGGATCCAGGTCGCCAGCTCGTCGGGCCCGAGGTCGATGACCCGGCCGCCCTCGTCGACGATGCCGAGGTGGCGCCGCTGGCTTGCATCGCGGAACGCGATTGCGCGGATCGTGGTCATGTTGCCCCCGTGATCGCAGGCCAGACTTCGTGGAGCGCAGCGTCCGCTGCGGCATAGGCAGCGAGCCTTCGCGTCCGCAGGGTGGATTGTCGAGGTTCGACGGTCCGGCGGATGCGGACAACGCGCCGGCTCGCCGCCGACGCCGACTCGTCCACGCCGATCGCGCCGGCGGCGAGGGTGAACAGCCCGAGCGCCGTGGGTTCCGCGGTCTCGAGGACTGCCAGCGATCGCCCGTAGACGTCGGCACGCACCTGGAGCCAGCGCTCGTCCGCGCTCTCGCCGGCGCTCACGGTGATCGGTCCCGCGGCCCCCACGAGCGTTTCCGTCCGGGCCAGGATTGCCTGCAGTCCCATGGCCACGCCTTCGAAGGCGGCGAGCATCAGGTCGTGCCGCCCGGTGGCGGCATGCATCCCGACCCAGCCGCCACGGGCGATCGGATCCCGATCCGGGCTGCGGGAACCCTCGAGGTGTGGAACGAACACGGGGGCATCCCCAGAGCATGGCCAGGCTTCGAGGCACGCTGCGGCATCCCCGACCGAGCTGTATCCAAGGACCCGGGCCGCCCAGCCCAGCGCCGCGCCTGCAGCCGTCATCGACCCACCGAGCACCCACAGGCTGCCCACAGTGTGCGGATAGAGCTCGAGGGCCTGTGACGGGTCCCAGATCGGGACTGCGCTCACCGCGAGGATCGACCCCGTTGTGCCGAGGTGCTCGAGCGACGTCCCGGAGTCGAGCAGTCCGTTGCCGAGGACCTCCACGTCGTCCCCTGCGCCGATGATCACCGGGATGCCGGCCTGGAGGCCCAGCTCGGATGCCACTCCGGGTAACAGCACTCCGGCGATCGACTCCGGAGCGCGGACCGGCGGCAGGCTCCGGAGCGGGGCACGCGCGGCCGCCGCGATCAACGACGACCACGTCCGCGATCGGATGTCATAGAGCGACGTCGCGCACGCATCCACCGGCTCGGTGGCAACCTCGCCCGTGAGGCGCGCACGGAGCTGGTCCTTGCAGCCCAGGAACCACCTGGTCGACGCGAAGCGGTCCGGCTCGTTGGCCCACAGCCAGCGGATCTTCGCCGCGGGCATCGAGGCATCCATCATTGCGCCGGTGGCCTCGTAGACCACGTCGGCGCCGACCTCGGCGGTGATCGCCTCCGCCTCACGCGCGGCCCGACGATCGCCGAGGATCAGCGCCGGACCGACTGGCTCCAGGTTCGCGTCGACGCATGTCAGGGCGTGCATATGAGCCGTGACGCCGATCGCCACCACGTTGCCGGGCAACGCACCCGACGGCTCCGCAAGGCCGCGGACGGCGCGCACGACCGTCTGCCACCAATCCGCAGGATTCTGCTCCACGCGGTCGAGCGCCGGACGACGAGTTGCATACCCAACCCCGCTTCTCCGGACGACCCCGCCGTCGAGGTTGAACAGGACGGCCTTCGCGTTGGTCAGCCCGACGTCGATGGCGAGGACCAGGTCGTCGGCACCCCGGGCGACGGGACTCAGGCCGGCCACGTGAACTTCACCGAGTCGAACGGGCCGACGAGTGCCGCGACGTCACGGGCGATCTCGTCTGTCGCGCGCTCGTCGCGGACCGCAGCGGCCACGAGCCCCGCGACCGCGTTCATGTCCGGCTCGACCATGCCGCGCCTGGTCATTTCCTGCGTGCCGACCCGGACCCCGTGGCCACCGAGCGAATCGGGGAGGATTCCACTCGTCGTGATGATCGCGGCCTGCTCGAGGCGCTCGGCCACGGCCTCGCCGCCGCCGAACTCCCCGACGCGCATCAACAGCGTGTGCGACGCGCTGTAGCGCGGTCCGTCGGGCCCTGTTGCCCCGTCCGTGACGCACGGAACGCCGGCGTCGACGAGGGCGGCCCCGAGGGCATGGCTATTGGCGATCACCTGGTCGGCATACGCCTGGCCGAATGCCTGGACCTCGGCGAGGGCGACGCCGAGCGCGGGCATCCGGAACGGATGGTGGTTGGTGACCAGACCCGGGTACATCACGTCCGAGATCCGCTCGATGAGATCTTCACGGTCCGTGAACACGATGCCGCCCTGCGGGCCCGGCAGCGTCTTGTGGGTACTGCCGAACACGACGTCGGCACCCTCGCGCAGCGGATCCTGGAACCGCCCGCCGGCGACCAGGCCCATGACATGGGACGCGTCGTAGACGAGGTATGAGTCCGGCAGGTCCGCCATCGCGCGCCGGATCTCAGCCAGCGGGTGGGGGAACAGGAAGTTGCTGGAACCGAGGATGACGCACCGGGGACGCGTCTCGGCGATCAGCGCGGTCGCGGCCTCCACGTCCACGTTGTAGCGCGCGGGATCGATCGGCAGGTGGCGCACGTCGAGGCGGACCAGCTCCGAGCCGGCGAACTTTCCGGCCTCGCGATGGCCGCCGCCGTCCCTGCCGATCTCGAGGACCACGTCGCCCGGACGGCACAGGGCCATCAGGACTGCGGCTCCCGCGAGGTGGCCCGACAGCGCCCGAAGCTCCACGTGGCGCACGCCGAACACGGCCTGTGCCAGCTGCTCGACCTCCTGCTCGATCTCCACCTCGAAGCGCGTGCCGCGGTAGCGCCTGGCGGTGAGATCGCGGCCGGTGTAGTCGGCGTACCGGTGCACGAGGTCCGAATCGAGGACGGCGTGGACGGCGGGGCTCAGCACGTTCTCGGATGCGATCAGGTTGAGCGTGCCGGCTCGCCAGGCCTCGTGGCACGCCAGGAGGCCCGCGAGGTGCTCGCGCGTGTGTGCGGGTGAGCCGCCTGTCGGCCGAGCGGAGAAGTCCGACGTCACTGTGCCGCGTCCTGCCTTTCGAGGTGGGTGTCGTAATCGGTGAGGACCTCGTTCCCGCCTTGGGCGACGAGGATGATGTGCTCGATCCGCGCGCCGATCCCGCCGCCAAATCCCGCCGGCTCGAGCGCGAGGACCATACCCGCCTCGAGGACGGCGGTGGAGCCCGGAACGATGCGCGGCTCCTCGTGGAACCCGGCGCCGATGCCGTGGCCGGTGTGATGGGGGTACCGATAGCCCGCGTCGGCCATCCTGGATCTTGCAAGGGCGTCGAGGTCCCCGGCAGTGGCGCCCGGCTGAGCCGCTGCGATCAGCTCGTCGAGCGTTCGCTGCACGGCCGCGTGCAGCCGTCGCATCTCGCTCGACGGAGTGCCTGTGCAGATCGTCGTGCACGAGTCGGACCAGTGGCCCGCGTACCGCGCTTCGAGGTCGCACAGCACAAGTTCGTCGGCACCGATGATCCGATCGGTCGGTGGACGACCCACCTCCATCATCCTGGTCCCCGACATCAGGTCCGGCAGGACCGCGACACGGCGGCCCGCGGCGGCCTCCATGGCGGCCCTCACCTCCGAGAAGACCTCGATCTCGCGACGGCCCGCCACGGCAGCGGCCCGGAAGGCGCGCTGCCCTGTGGAGGCGACCCGGCACGCAGCGTGGATGCCGGCGACCTCCGCCGGGTCCTTGACGGCGCGCAGCCAGCGAAGTCCGGTCGTGACATCGACCCAGCGACGCCCGTGGACGTGCGAGGCCGACAC
>JANNHX010000334.1:0-3102 GCA_031404615.1 Chloroflexota bacterium | reverse complement strand
CAGAGAGGCCCACGTCGGGAGCAACGTTCGGGATGAACAGCGTCCCGGTGCTGTCAGGCACGGCGCCTGGGCCGGCCGCCGCCACCGCGGCCGGGTTGGTCCCGGTCTGGTCGACGATCAGGTTGCTGTTCGTGCGCGGCTGCGAGTCGACCACGGTCCCGGCCAGCTGCGTGTAGCTGGTGCCTGACTGGGCCGGGCGGAAGTTCGGCGTCAACAGGCGCGGGAACTGCTTGTCGGCCGCTCCGAAGTCAGACTGGCCCGGCTGCAGGTTGTTGCAGGTGCCGTCCACCGAGCGCAGGCCAAACGGCAGGGTCGGGCTGGGGACCTGGTTGGGGCCGCTGCCGAGCAGGGTCCCGCAGGGGTTTGCCGCGGTCGCACTCACGACGTGGGCCTCGGCGATCCGGATCTGCTGCTGGATGAACCGGATGTCGGACGCATTCAGGGTGAAGCCCTGGCCGATGGCGAACGGCGCAGGGGTCACGGAGGCGCCGAAGGAGTAGTTGCGATCCTGGGAGTAGATCGGGTACGGAGCCTGCCCGAGGGTGATCGCGGTGCCCTCGACGGGCGGCGTGGGAGCGGGGTAGCTGAGCGTGTCGGAACCCAGCTCCGCGTCGAGGGGGATGCCCTCGCCGTAGAACGCGAGCAGGTCACCGGTCTCCACGGCCACGTTCGGGGCAGGGAAGGTCGCGACCTCGCCCGCCGGGTTCCCGGCGACCGGAACCGTATTCAGGCCGCTGCGATAGATGACGTGGTACGCGTTGGAGGCTGCGGCAGGGCGCAGCACGTAGGCGATGAAGAGGTTGCCCGCGGACGGCGTCGGACTGAGGCCGGCTGTCGTCTGATTCCAGGTGCGGAACTCGGTCAGCGTACCTTCCGGCAGGGGGGATGCCTGGATCACGACGAGCACCGGTCCGAGGGACCCGACTGGCGCGGCGAAGTCGGTGGCGTACTGGCGGTCGACGAGCGCGTTGCCCACGTTGACCGGGAGGGGGTCTGCGGCGCGGACGGCCACAGGCGCGACCAGGTTGCCGCCGACAATCGCGACGGACATCAAGAGGCTGCCGACAGCCCGAGCTGCACGCTCGGGACGCGAGATGGTGCGTGGACGGAGCGCGGTACTCACTGAACCCTCCTGGGGCATGTCGGGTGCAATGGACGAGTCGGATGCCAAGAGGCCGGTCGAGCCTTCACCGTCTCCCCCTCTTGTTCCTGGGTGCTAGGTTCACGGGCTCTCTCCCTGTCTTGAGGTCCGATGCCGAGTTGTCACCACGAACAGCAAAGGTCGGCACGGCGGACTTCGCTGGGTGTATTACCCCTCGGACTGGTGCGGCGGGCCAGCCCGCATCGGGGTCGCGTGGGACCCCTCCGGTGAGGGGTTCCACCTGGCTGGCGGCCGCCCTGGGCAAGCGCAAGGCGCGCCCGGCTCGCGGCGGCAGACCCGGGACGAACCGACATGCGGAAGCGGCGCAGGGGCACCTGCGCCGTTTCCGCCCTCCCGGTTGAGCGTTGGCTGTCCGGCGTCGCGCTACGGCGCCAGGACGAAGTCGGCGCTGGTGACCGCAGTCAGCGCCGCGGCGTTCAGCTGGATGGTCTGGACGCCGATCGTGACGAGGGTGCTGCCCGCGACCGGGCCCACAGTGATCGACACGTTGGCGGCGAACGTGGCCGCCGTAATCCCGAAGGACCTGATGTCGAGCTTGTCCTGGCCGCCCGTGGGGTTGGCGTCGAAGCCCGTGATGGTGTCGGCCCCGAAGCCCGCCGCGAAGACGAACGTGTCGAAACCGGCATTGCCGTTGAGGGCGTCGTTGCCGGCCCCGCCGGTGATGGTGTCGTCGCCACCGCCGCCGTTGACGGCGTCGGCGCCCGCGCCCCCGAGGAGCACGTCGGCGTTGGCCGTTCCGGTGAGGGTGTCTGCGCCGCCGGCGCCGTCGATGCTCCCGATGCCGGTCAGAGTGACGGCACCGAAGTTGAGGGTGTTGGCCGCGCCGTTGCCGGAGATCGTGACGCCCGTGAAGCCGCTCGCCGTGATCGACTCGACCGTGGCCAGCGATGACAGGCCGATGACCGTGCCTTCGGCCGTGGCCTCGATCCGGTCGGTGCCGGCGCCGCCGGTGACCGCGTCGAACTCGTCGCCGGGTCCGACCAGGATGACGTCGTTGCCACCGCCGGCCGAGACCGTGTCGTCGCCGACGCCGCCGGTGAGGACGTCATCGGCACCGGCACCGGTCAGGCTGTCGGCGCCGGCGAGGCCGGACGCGTTGTCCCGGCCGGCCGTGCCGGCGAAGGTGTCGGCCCCTGCAGTCCCGACGAACACGTCGCCCACGATGCCGGTCTCCGCGGACGGAACGGTCTCGAGGGTGCCCCGGTCGTCGGTGTAGGTCACCACGACCCGGAGCCGCTGGCCGACCTGCGCCTGGAGCGGCGTGAAGTTGGGCTCAGTAGCGCCGGCGATGTCGGTGAACGTGGTCCCCCGCTGCTGCCACTGGTAGGCGAACGTGGCCGTGCTGAGGCCGTCGACATCGGTGATGCCGGCAGCTTCAGCCGTGATCGACTCGTTCTCCTGGGGCAGGGCCGAGCTGACGGTCGGGACCCCCACCGGGGCGTCGTTGACGTTGGTCACGGCCGTGGTGGCCGCGGAGAAGACCTGCTCCGCGACCGGGGTCGCCGCGAGATCCGTGTACGTCGCTCGCACGCGCAAGGCCTGCCCCACCCGGGCGTCGCCCGGGGTGAACGAGGTGCCCGTGCCGACTTGCGTCCAGGTCCCGGGGGCCGTCTCGGCCTGCCAGGTGAACGTGATCGGGCCGATCCCGTCGGGATCGACGATGGCCTGCGCCACCGTCAGGGCCTGGTCCTCGGCCGGCGTGGTGTCGCTGATCGTGACCGTGCCGCTGGCCGGGGTGTTGGCGGGCGGCGCCTCAAGGCAGATGAGGCCCGTGGTCCCGCCCGCCTGGCAGGTGTTGGGGAGCACCCGGAAGATGCCCCACATCCCGGCCTCGGTGAACGGGCTGTTCAGGCTCGCACTATCACGGTTTGCATGATACTCGGCCGCATATTTCACCAGGCTCTCGGTAATTCCGAAGTCGCTTAACTGTGCATAGGACG
>JANNHX010000333.1:0-22285 GCA_031404615.1 Chloroflexota bacterium | reverse complement strand
GCGGGCCGTTGCTGGCGAAGCTGCGGCCCGCTTTCAGCGCGGTCCGCAACGCCGCCGGTGTGATCTCTCCGGCAGTGTCGAGGAACACCCGATTCATGCCGACAGGCCCGCGCAACGAGGCGTAATTGGACCACGATCGTCGTTGCGTCGCCATTCGCTGCCGGGCCTACCTGACGAAGCGAGTGTCCCGAGGGGTCATACCAGTAGACGCCGTCGTGCAGCCCGGAGACGCCACGTGCGGCCACGTACAGCTCGAGCGGAAAGAGACCCCCGGCCGAACCAGCAGGGCGGAACAGGAATCGCCGGCCGTCTCGGCGTACCGCGACGCGCACGACCCCGGCCGAGAGGTGGAGAAGGCGAGCGAGCCCTTCCAGGTCGAGTGGCCCGGCTGCCGATGCGTGGCGCCCGGCGAGCAAATCGATCGTCGGAGCGCGGACGAGCGGCCATTCCGCTGGAAGCTCGACTGAGGGAAGGCCGGCCCGATAGGCCTTGTGATGGGCGGGGAACGTCGGGCGGTGGTTCGGGGCGAAGTCCTGCCGAACAAGCGGATGGTCGATCGGCAGAAGCCAGTCGCTCCCAGGGACATGCTGGTAGGAGCTCAGGCGGTGATACAGCCGCGCAGTGTCGCCGGGAGCCATGCGGCGGAGTCTCTCACACCGCCGGCGGGCGAACTGCCCTCCCGACCTCCTCGTCGAACCTGACAGGGAGTACGACTCGCCAACACTCGAAGGTTGGGCATGAACTGGCACCCCCGGACGGACTCCGGCCGCCAACAGCAACGCAGCGTTCTCGACTGGTATCTCGAGGTCGGGTAGCAGGTCTCCCCTACCCTGCCCGCACGACCTTCTGGTCGGGGTGAGGGGAGTCGGCCCCACACTATCCCGAAATGGGCCTGGGTCACCCAGCCAGCCGTGTTCGGCCTCGTCCGCGAGGACTCAGCCTGACCGACGCCGCCGACAACGCGACCGGGGGTTCAGAGGCGATGGCCCCCCGCGTCAGTGGTGGTCCCGTGCGACGCTCTCCGCCTCCGTCGCAGGACGTTGCTCAGCAGCCTCTATCCAATGCGGGAGGGATGGTGCGACAAGTCCCCGGCGTCCTCGTCATCACCATCGCCACACCAGCGGGACTCTGTGTGCATGACCCGTGCGCCAGCGTAGTCGCCGTCCAGGACCAGTCGGTGTAGTACATCCTCTCGACCCGCTCGGCCGCATCTTTCGGGTGAGCACACGCTTCACCCTCTCTATGATCCGGGGCCTGCCCGAGAAGGGGCTCTCCACCCACGTGCCGCGAGCCCGTGGTTGCTTGACGCCTCGTCGAGACTGGATCCTCGGCGCCGGCACACCCCGAGCAACGGCGGGTGCCGCTCGCCCGCAGGAGGACTTCGTTGATGGCGCTCTACTTGACTCGCTTCAGCTACACGCCGGAGACGTGGGCCAGGCTCGCGAAGAATCCCGAGGACCGCCGCGACGCGGCGCGCAAATACATCGAGTCGGTCGGAGGGAAGCTGCATGGCTTCTGGTACGCGTTCGGCGCGTGTGACGGCTACAACCTGTGGGAGGCCCCGGACAACGTCTCGATGGCGGCGGTGGCAATCGCGATCGGCAGCGGGGGCGCGTTGTCGAGCATCGAGACGACCGTCTTGCTGACGGTCGAGGAGACGCTGGAAGCGCTCGGACGCGCGAGCGCGGTCGGGTATCGGCAACCCGGCGCGTAGCGGGCGACGCCTCACTGCGCTCGAGCGGTGCATGAGGCACGTGGCGTTCGAGGGCGCCCCGGAGATCTTCAAACGCTTCGAGAGGCCAAGTTTCACTGCGCCGCCGACCTTGACCGTGGTCTTGACCGCGGCGGCGTTCTGCCCATGCTCGAACGTAAGGAGGAACTGGCGCCCCCGGACGGACGCGAGGGCCCACGAAGCAAAGCGTCTGATCCGCTGGCCTGGTACGCGACAGGGTGAGTGTGCAGCTCGCGTCGGTCAGCCCCTGCGAGCTGGAACGCCGCGGTGCCCGGGCCCGCTTGCTACGTCGACACGGAGAAGGGAGAACTCCGTTCGATGCGGAACGCAGTCCCGTCCTCCGTAAGGTCATCGAGATCGGCGACGAGGGCTTGAACCAGTGGCGTCTTCATATCAGCGTCCACCGCAGCCTGGTCGGGAAACGTCTCGATGAAGTACAGCACCGTTTCGTCCTTGGAATCCACGGTCACGATGCTGGTCCCGCCCAGCGCTTCGACGTCCGGGCGGAGCTCAACCATCCGTCTCGCGAGCTCGGCCTGCTTACCCGGCTTTGCCTTGAACCGCACGTTGATATGGATTGCCTGGGTCATCCTGTCCCCTCAAAGTGCCCTGGAGTCCCCGGAACTCGCAAGCCTAACCGTTGGCGAGCCCGCAGGCGGGGTCGAAGACGCCTGGTGCCCGCGACCCTGGAGACAGTCTTGCGGCGGTCGGACAAGTCCTCTGGGCTGGCCACCCGAGCTGCCGCCGACCCAAGGACAGTGCCGACGAGACGCCCCTTGACGCCATCGCACTCCTGCACAGGCTCGGAAGTTGGGCAGGAATTTGGCGCTCCCGGACGGACGCCGGGACTCGGAGACCAAAACGCTCGACCCGCTCGCGTGGTGCGCGTCTGCCAGGTGCGGCCGATCGTAGCCGAGGCGCCTCTGAGGTCACTGCGCTGGCCCAAGTGCAGTGAGCCAGGGGCCGGAAATGGCGACGACGTGGACGAGGCTCGGTCACGCCGCCCTCTGCACCGAGTGCTGGAGTGCCGAGCACGAGCAGGAGTACCGTACCCACTCCACCACCGAGCCAAGGGAGGACCAATGAACCTATCCGAGGTACGCATTCCCGTCTTCGCGGCTCTCAGGAAGGACCGCGCGGCGGCCCTCGACGGCGCGATGCAGCGGACGTACGCACCCGGCGCGACGCTGATCCAGGAGGGCGAGTCATCGAACTTCCTGTACTTCATCGTGAGCGGGACTGCCGTGGTGTCCACGGCTGCTGAGGGCCAGCGAGCAGTCCTCGGTCCGGGTGACTTCTTCGGGGAGCTGGGCCTGATCAAGCAGCACCCCCGCTCGGCGACGGTCGTTGCCCGCGACGAGCTGACGGTGGTCATCGTCGGGGCGTGGGCGTTCCGGGGGTTCCTCGAGCAGCATCCCGAGATGGCCGTGCCGATGGTCTACGGTCTTGTGTCCCGGCTCCACGGCCTCCAGCCCCACGAGCACGAGCACGAGCCGACCGCCTGACGCAAGGGGCCAATGGCGCGATGCCCGGCTGGCCCGTCCAGGCGGACCTCCACGAGCGCGTACACAAGGACCGCACGTATCCGTGCCCTCGTGCCGCTCCGGGTCGGACTACACGTGATCGCGCACGTAGCCGCAGGCGGCCAGCCACCGGGCCCGCTGGGCGGCGCGCGTTCAGCTCTCGGGCCGGCCGTGCAGGCGAGGCCGGGGCGATGCTTCCGGTGGTGTGCCCGCCAGCCAACGGGCCGCCCGATGATCCCCTGAGGACGTCTCCGGGCTCCGCTTCGGCCGGGTTACCCAGGGTCGCGTCCATGGGCTGCACCGACCCGACGACGGGGTGGTGGTGCGACGGCCAGCGGAAGGACTGGACGGTGACTGGGTCGGCCGACGGCCCGGTCGCTGCGGATGGCGGGAAGCGGTTTGCGGGCTGCCGCCGCCCGCGAGGCCCGAGAGGAACGATCCCGGCACCCCGGGAAGGGATGACTACCAGTCGGCCCAATCAGGCATGTCGGTCGCGGGATCTCCAAAGTACTGCGTCGCGGCGTCCCGGTCGAAGTCCTCGTCGTCGAACGTTCGGGTGTGGGCAAACCTCGCAGCCGAGGCGTAGAGCACGCAATCGATAGGCTGCGCGATGCTGATCGCGTGGCGGCGAGGCCGGGCTGGGACCGGTCATCCACGAAACGCTCACGCGCTAACTTTGTCACTGGCGCCCCCGGACGGACTCGAACCCCCAGTACCAACGCAGCGTGCTGGACTGGTCCCTCGAAGTGGGCTAGCCCCTCCCCAACCCTCGTCCCAGGACAGATTCCGGCCGGAGTTCGTGGATCAGCACAGCCACACCGAGATCTCGTGAGCCCAGTCACGAACGTTCCGACCTCGGGTCACCATTCATCGGTCGTCGCGTGACGATAGGTTCCAACGCAGACCGGCGGGTTGCGTCCATCGGCATCGGTGTCGCACCATACGCCGCGTGGAACCCTCCGAGGAAATCCGTCGCGTCGTCGAGCGGTGGACCATCGCGATCGCGGCGGGCGACGAAGAGGCGTACCTCGGGCGGCTTTCCGACCACGCTGGCACCCTGATGATCGGCACTGACCCCGCCGAGTGGTTTCGGGGCAGCGAGACCCGCGCGATCTGGGCCCGACAGCTACAGGAGACCGGCGCCTTCCCGGTCACGGCCACCGAGATCCAGGCCTGGGAGGAAGGGTCGGTCGGCTGGGCCGGGGTGAAGGAGTTGATCAGCTGGGAGGGCGAAACGCTCGAGTCGCGCGCGACCTACATCCTCCACCTCGAGCGAGGGGAGTGGAAGGTCGTCCACGTCCACTGGTCGTTCCCGCGATCGAATTTGGAGACCCTCGGCCGGTCGCTCACCGTCTCGCTTGACGAGCTCGAGGGGACGATCCAGCGCGAGCGGCCGGACCTGTCGGCTTCGCTGGCCGTCGATGGCACGGTCACGATCATGTTCACCGACATCGTCGACTCGACACCCATGCTCGCCCGCCTCGGCGACCGGGCCTGGCTCGAGGTCATCCGGCGCCACAACCGTCTCATCGATGCGGTGACGGCCGCCCACGGCGGCACCGTCGCCGGGACGCAGGGCGACGGGTCGATGCTGGCCTTCTCGAGCGCCCGGCGGGCGGTCGCGTGCGCGCAGGCGATCCAGCTCGAGATCGAGCGAGAGTTCGGCAACCTCGCGCCGCCGATCGGCGTGCGGATCGGCATCCACACGGGCGACGCGATCAAGGAGGCCGAGCAATACGTCGGCAGCACCGTGCACTTCGCGGCACGCGTCGCGGGACAGGCGATCGGCGGCGAGGTGCTCGTGTCCAGTGCCGTGTACGAGCTCGTCCACGCCTCGACCCCGGCGGTAACGTTCCTCGAGGGTCGCGAGGTGGAGCTCAAGGGGATTGCCGGCCGGCACCGGGTGCACGCGCTCGCCCCCGCCTGACGTCCAGCTCATCGACCGAGCGCGTGGTCGAGGTCTTCCGCGGCAAGGAGCTGCCGCCGGCCGGGTCGACCGGCCAGGTTCGCGGCAGGCACGCAGCTCGGACGGCGTCACGGAGAGGCCACCCCGGGATCTCCCTTCCATGCCTGGCGCACCGAGAGACCGTCGCCGTCAGGGCCGTCAGGGCCGTCAGGGGCTTCACTAGCCAGGTACCGTCTAGGCGGAATCGAGTAGACCCCGCCTGCCCGCCCCTTCTTCGGCGAAGGTGCGTGGGTATGGCGCCCCCGGACGGATTCGAACCGCCGACGCCAGCCTTAGGACGGCTGCGCTCTATCCACTGAGCTACGGGGGCGTGCCGGGCGATCGTACCCGACCCCCCGACGCTGCGCGATCAGCGAATGCCAAGGACGCCGCGAGCAGCACGATCCCCAGCAGGAACAGGAAGCGGACGGTCCACGTGACGCCGCTCGCGCCCGGGTCGGCGATCGTGCGCGGCGCCACGACCAGCATCGTGTCGAGCATCGCCACCGCGCCCAGGAGCAGCGGCCACAACGCCGCGACCTCGGGCTGGACGCCTCCGAGCAGGTCGAGCGCGATGCCGCCGAGGTCGCGCCCGATGATGCTGTCGAAGGCCCCGGCCGCGAGCACGATCATCGGCAGGACGAGGACCCTTCGCGCCGTGACGGGCACGACCAGAGCGGCGGCGGATCGTTGGGGCCGCGGGTCAGGACGCACGCGCAGGTCCTCGACCCGCAGCAGGCCGGCAAGCCGCAGGAGGAGCTTCACGCTTCGTCGTCCGCATCGGTGCGCGCGGCCCACCAGGCCCGGATCGGCTCGAGCAGCTCGCGGTAGCCCGCCTCGGCGATCACGGGAAGCGCCGCGAAGTCCAGCAGCGCCCACTCGCCAAGGTCCGGCGAGAGGACCAGCACGTCCGGGTCGGGTTCGCGCCGGTTCCGGAGGTGGATGCTTCCGACCACGACCGTGCGCTGGACCACCTCGCCGATCGATGGGACCGATCTGCCCCGGCCGCGTCGCAGCACCCGGTCACGGAGCAGCGCCCATCCCGACGCGTCCGGCGCGATCGGGTCGTAGCGGACGGGGCTCGGGCGCGGCGACGGGTCGATCGCGATGATCGGGCCCGTGGGCATGCGCCGGCGCATCGGCCCGATCGGCAGGTTGTCCAGGAGGCCACCGTCGACGATGAGGTCACCGTCGCGGACGACAGGCGGCAGGATCACGGGCAGCGAGACGCTGGCCCGGATGGCGTCGACGATCGGCCCGCGGTCGATGACCAGCATCTCCGCCCGGGTAAGGTTCGTCGCCACCGCGAAGTACGGGAGCCACAGGTCCTCGACGTTCGCGCCAGGTCGCGCGACCCGACGGATGCCCCGCAGGATGTGTCTGCCGCGGAGGAGCGACACGACCGGCGCGGTGTAGTCCTTGACTTTGCGGACGTAATCGGAGCCGACGGCGACGATGTCCTCCGGCGTGTTCCGGTCCGCGAGCGCCGCGCCGACGAGCGCGCCCTGCGAGGTGCCGCCGATCATGTCGACGGGGATGCCAGCCTCGATCAGCGCCCGCATCGCCCCCACGTGCGCCCAGCCCCGGGCCCCGCCGCCACCCAGCACCAGGCCGATGCTCCGACCCGTGACCCATCTCGCGACTCGCGCCATGTCGGCGGCGTCGTCGGCGCGGACGTGCACGTGCCCCGCGACCGGTCGCTCGGCGAGCCATCGCGCCGTGCCCTCCGGGTTGCGGCCCACCGGGTGCCGCAGGACGAGCGTCACGCGGGGTCCGCCGCGCTCCCGCGGGGCGAACACTGCCGTCTCGACAGGACCTGTTGCCGGGTCCCCGCCGGCATCGGCGACGAGGAGGACCTCATCGGCCCGGCGCAGGATCGTCTCGTTCCAGGGGGTCCAACCCGGTTCACCGGCGTAGATCACGACCGGTGAGGTCGCCTCGAGCCGCTCGAGGCGACCCGCGACGTCGTCGCCGGGCAGGCCAGCGGCAGAGACGGCCATCCCCGCGGGACCGACGACCGTCGCACTCAGCACCGGCTCCAGGGCGGCGGCCAGGTCCGCGGCGAAGGCCTCGGAACCCACGCCGCCCAGCGGCAGCACCGCGACGATCACCTCGGTCGGCGGCCGGACGCGCGGCGCGGACGTGGCCCGGCGCAGCCGGTCGGCGAGGAGGCGCATGATCGGCAGGGCAGCCTCCGGGTGACGGGCCAGGAGGCCGTCGAACGCCGCCGTGTCGAGACGCGCGACCGTGCTGTCGCGGACCGCGTACACCGTGGCCGAGCGCGGCAGGCCGGTGAGCAGCGCGAGCTCGCCGATCGTCTCCCCGTGCGTCGCATCCGAGAGCACGCGCTCGTCGTCGGCAGGCCCCGCCACGGCCCGCAGCCGCCCGGCGAGCACGACGAACGCGGCGTCGCCGAGATCGCCCTCGCGGAACAGGACCTCCCCACCGCGCAGTGCACGCACGGTCGCGGCCTCCCGGATCCCAGCCAGGACGTCGGGGCCCACCTCGCCGAAGAGACGACGCACGGCGTCGTCGAGCGAGGCGGTTCGGTCCGCGGGGGCGGGGCGCTCTGGGACGCTGGCGTCGTGCATGACCTCGCCTCAGCCGGCGCGTGGCTCCTCATCGCGGTTGCGCATGGCATCGGCCGCCATGGTGACGTACTCATGCAGGCGGGCCCTCGCGTCCGGCGGGGCGTCGCTCTCGTCGATGGCCTCACGCATGTGCAGGAGCCACCGGTCGCGCTCGAGCCCGCCGATGCTGAACGGGAAGTGCCTGGCGCGGAGCCGCGGATGGCCGCGCTCCTCGAGATAGGTCGTGGGGCCACCCCAGTACTGCACGAGGAACAGGCTCAGGCGGCGGCGCGCTCCGGCGAGGTCGTCGTCCTGCTCGGGGTACAGCGGAAGGAGGACGTCGTCCGTCCGGACGCCCACGTAGAAGCGGTCCACGAGGCGTTCGAAGAACGGCAACCCGCCGACCTGGTCGTAGAGGCTGGGCTCGGACATCGGGCGGATGATAGGGATCCGGCCGGAACCTCGTGGGCCCGTCCCGCGTCGGCGGGGACGAAACCCCCGGCCCTCGTACAATCTCGACTTGTGAGCGATCCCCTCCCCGACCTCGTCCTCTACCGCCGCACCGGCTGCCACCTGTGCGAGGACGCCCGCGCGGCCCTCGATCTCCTGCTCGCCGACCGCGCCGCCCGGGGCCTCCCGGCGCCGGCGATCGTCGAACGCGACATCGAGACGAACGACGACTGGCACCGCCGATATGCCTTCACGATCCCGGTCGTGGCGCTCGGCGACCGGGAGCTCGAGCTCGCCACGAGCCCGGCGAAGATCCGGCAGCTGGTCGAGGACGTGCTCGACCCTGACGGGGTGACGGCCCGGTGACCGGCGACTACACGCTCCTCGTCGCGATCGCCGCGGGCATCGTCTCGTTCGTCTCGCCGTGCGTGCTGCCGCTGGTGCCGGCGTACCTCGGCCAGCTGACGGCCGTCGCGGTGGCGGCCCAGGGCAGCGCCGACCGGCCGTCGCGCTGGGCCGCCGTCCGCCACGCGATCGCATACGTCCTGGGGTTCGGCACCGTGTTCACGCTGCTGGGCGTCACCGCGACCTTCGCCGGCGGGCTCATCGCCGACTTCATGCAGCCGCTCCGCGTCATCGGCGGCGGCATCCTCGTGATCATGGGGCTCAGCCTGGCGGGGATCATCCACATTGGGTTCCTGGAGCGGACCTGGCGGCCGCTTGATCTCGGCGCGTCGGCCTCGCTCACGGCGACGACGGGCCGCATGTCGCTCGCGCCGGCCGGGGGCGGCGGGATCGGCGGCAAGATGGGCACGAAGCTCGTCGGCGGTCGAGTCGGCCTCGGAGCCGCATTCACGCTCGGCGCGATCTTCGCGATCGGCTGGACGCCCTGCATCGGCGTGGTGCTGGGCGGCATCCTCACGATGGCCGCGACGGCCGAGGGCAAGCTCCAGGGGACGCTCCTGCTCGTCGGCTACACGTTGGGCCTCGGGATCCCGTTCATCGTCATCGCGGCGTTCTACGACCGGTCGCGCGGCCTCGTGCGGTTCCTCGGCCGTCATGGCCGGGCCGTGTCGCTGGTCGGCGGGCTGCTCGTCGTGGCGATCGGCGTGGCGATGATGTTCGGCGTGGCGATGATGTTCGACTGGCTGGTGTACCTGCCGCGCTGGTTCCAATTCGTCCCGACCCTGTGACGGCATCCCCGGATCCCGCGCCGGAGCTGCGGGAGGAGCCGCGGGAGGCCCGTCGTGGCGTCATCGGGCCGTTCACGGGACGCCAGCTGTTGACCGCCCTGGCCGTCGTGGTCGTCGCTGCCGTCATCCTCACGCTCGTGACGCGCCCGATCGCGTCCGCGCCCGGCGCCGGGCCTGCGACCGCGCTCCCGGGGGCGACCCCGTTCCTGGTCGGCGAGGCCCGCGTCGGCCTCCAGCGCGGCGACCTTGCCCCCGAGCTCGCATGGCAGAACGAGGACGGGACGACCGCGGAGCTGCGCGACCTCGACGGCACCCCGGTCCGGCTCGCCGACCTGCGGGGCAAGCGCGTCTGGCTCAACTTCTGGGCGACCTGGTGCCCGCCGTGCCAGGCCGAGACTCCCGTCCTGCGCGAGATGGACGAGCAGTACCGCGACCAGGGTGTCGCGATCGTGGCCATCGCCGTGCAGGAGACGACCGTCGACGATGTCGCCGCCTACGCCGAGCGCTACGGGCTCGACTACCCGATCGCGTTCGATGCCTCCGCCGACATCTTCGACCTGTACCGGGTCTACGCCCTGCCGACGCAGGTCTTCATCGGGCCGGACGGCCGCATCACCGACGTGATCAACGGGCCGCTCACCGTGGACGCCGCGACGAAGCTCCTTGGGCTGCCGCCGGCCACACCCGCTCCGAGCTGAGGGCGCCACGGCACCACTGCGCCCATGATCCCCGTGCGGATCGAATCGCGCCACCTGCCGCATGACTCATGGCCCGAATCGCCGACAACCTCCACGAGCCACGCTCGTGACTCCGCGAATCCATCCACAGGAGACTCGAGGCGGAGATCTCGGACGGGGCCCCTCGGAACGAGCCCTACAGCCCCTCGAACCGGTAGCGGTCCCGGTCCGGCACCAGCTTGCCCACCGGCATCCGCGCCTCGTGGCTCAGCACGACCGTCCAGCTGTCCTCCACGGCGCGCCGGAACAGCTCGCCCTTGACCTCGACCGAGTCGAGCGGGAAGTCGTCGAACGAGGTCACCCAACGGGGGTTGGCGGACCACGGTCGCATGCACAGGTCGCCGAAGAAGGCGAGCGCCCTGGCGCCCGCTCCGGTCCCGCGCACGACCACGGCCTGGTGGCCCGCGGAGTGGCCGCCGGTGCGCACGATCGACACCCCCGGCAGCAGCTCCCGGTCGCCCTCGGCCCAGCCCTCCGCACCCCAGTCCGCCACGAGCCGGAGCTCCGGCTGGTCGTAGCTCGCGAGGACCCGGCTGTTGCCGGAGAGCGCGATGTCCCACTCGGCGCGCTGCGCGACGATCGTCGCCCGCGGGAACGCCTTGGTCCCGTCGGCGAGCAGGAGGCCCCCCGCGTGGTCGTAGTGGAGGTGGCTCATCGCGACGACATCGACGGTACCCGGGTCGAAGCCCGCCTCGCGCAGCGCCGGCACGATCGGCGTGCCCTCATACCCGCGCATTGCCGTGTTCCTGGCATCCATCCGCTCGCCGATGCCGGTCTCGATCAGCACCCGGCCCGCCGGCGTCTCGACCAGCAGGCAGTTGAGCGCCTGGGTCAGACGGCGGTTCTCGTCGAGCTCGCCCTCGGCCCAGGGGGCGCCACAGGACCCAAGGCACGGGACCCAGCAGCGTCCCGGCATCGGACTTGAACGTCCCGGCCTGGATGAGCGCGACCCTGGTCCGGCCGCCGAGGTCGATGCTCCAGTGGACGGCGTCGTTGATGCCCACGGGACTACGACTCCTCGCGGACCTTCCGTCCGCGCTCGAAGTCGGCGTGGAACGCGGACGCGGTCGGCTCGCTCTGGCCCTGGTACTTGGACCCGAGACCCTTGCTCCCGTACGGCCGCTCGACCGGGGAGCTCATCCGGAAGAAGCTGATCTGGCCGATCCGCATGCCGTAGTAGAGGGCGATCGGCAGGTTGGCGACGTTGGACAGCTCGAGCGTCAGCGTTCCCTTCCACCCCGGGTCGACGTATCCGGCCGTCGAGTGGATCAGGAGGAGGCCCAGGCGCCCGAGCGAGCTCTTGCCCTCGAGCCGCGCGACCAGGTCGTCCGGCAGCTCCACCCACTCCAGGGTCTGCCCGAGCACGAACTCGCCCGGGTGCAGGATGAACGGCTCGTCATCCGAGATGCTGAGCAGTTCCGTCAGGTCCGGCTGCGGCATCCGCGGGTCGATGTACGCATAGCGGTTGTTCCGGAAGACGCGGAAGCTGCGGTCGAGATGGAGGTCCACAGACGACGGCTGGAGGTCCGCCGGGTCGTACGGATCGATGCGGACCCGCCCCGACTCGAGCTCCGCACGGATGTCGCGGTCCGCCAACACGCTCATCGCGTTCGCTTCCCCTTCTTGGGTGTGCCCTCGTCGAACAGCTGGTCCACCTCGCGCTTGAGGTCCGCGAGGTCCTCGAAGCTCTGGTAGACGCTCATGAACCGGATGTAGGCGATGTGGTCCACCGCGCGCAGCTTGTCCATCGCCAGCGCGCCCACGCGTGACGACGGGATCTCGGACAGGCCCGACGAGCGCAGCTCGCTCTCGATCGCGTCTGCGGCGCGTTCCGCCGCGTCCTCGGGAACAGGCCGCCGGGTCAGCGCCTTGGCAAGGCCGGACGCGAGCTTGTCGCGGTCGAACTCCTGGCGGGTCCCGTCGCGCTTGACGACGACGAGACGGGCGGCCTCCACGCGCTCGTAGGTGGTGAACCGCGCCGTGCACGACGGGCACTCACGGCGGCGTCGGACGGTGGCCGATTCGTCGAGGTCTCGCGAGTCCACGACCCGCGAGTCACGGGTGCCGCACTGGGGGCAGCGCATCGACCTGGAACCCTCCTCGCACCACTATCCCTTGTGGTGTCGGGCGAGGATACCACTACATGCGGGGGTCCAAGCGCCCCTCAACGTCGTCCGCGTCGTTCGCTGGGTAGGTCGCCACGGCCGCCGCCCCGACCGCCGCGACCGAGCCGCCGGCGGCGAGATCCGGCGGCCGAAGGCGCGCCACCTCGCGGGCGACGCGGCTGAAGGCCTCGAGCGCGTGACGCAGGTTCAGCGTGCCCCGCTTGAGCGACGTCTGCGCCTCGAGGTCCCGCCCGCGGCTGGTGCCCGCGAGGGTCCCGAGGCCGTGCTCGATGAGCGACGCCGCACGGGCAGCCCGTTCCAGCTCGCCCTCGAGCACCGCCGCGGCCTGCGCCAGCACGGTCGGGGCCGGGAGGTCATGCAGCTCGGAGCGGAGCACCGCGAGCACGTCCTGCGCCTCCCCCACCTGCTGGCGGAGCGAGGTGGGGTCGCCGGGACTGCGGCGCGTATCGTCGAGCGTCTTGACGAGCGGCAGCGCGAACGCGCCGAAGCGGCGCTCGATGGAGTCCACGCCCCGCTGGAACCGCTCCAGGTTCCGGGTCCGGGCGATGAGCGCCGACATGCGGCGCAGCGTGACCGCGAACAGGCCGCCGAGAACGACCAGCAGCACCAGCCACACGATCGTCGAAAGCGGCATCCCCGTCAGCCCTTTCCCGTCCCGGCCGTCAGCCGCCGCGCCGCGCGCGGACCTCTGCGGCGAGCGCCGGCCCGACCTCGAACAGGTCACCGATCACGAACAGGTCGGCGACCTCCGCGATCGGGGCGTCCTGGTCCCGGTTCACGGCGATGATCACCTCGGAGCCCTGCATGCCAACCCGATGCTGCATCGCGCCCGAGACACCGAGCCCGAGGTACAGAGCGGGCTTCACGACGCGTCCCGTCTGGCCGATCTGCCGCGCGTACGGCACCCAGCCCGCGTCCACGGAGGCGCGGGTCGCGCCCACGACGCCACCGAGCAGCGAGGCGAGCTCGTCGACGACGGCGAACCCCTCCGGGCTCCCGACGCCGCGCCCGCCGACGACGACCACCCGCGCGTCCTCGAGCGAGACCTCCGAGCCGGCCTCCGCGACCCGGTCCAGGACCGTCGCGGCGGGCACGGCGGGGGCCGCGGCCTCCCTCGGCTCCACGGTCCCGGCGGCCGCGGCCTCGACCGCGGGCACACCGCCGGGCCGGAGGGTGATCAGCCCTGAGCCGGCGGTGAGCCTGCTGCGCGTGACAGCCCTGCCGCCAAGGACGACCGAACGGGTCACCGGACCGTCGCCCTCCCAGGCCGCCTCGTCCGCGTTGGCGAGGAGCCCGAGGCCCGTGAGGCCGACGAGCGTGCCGGCGATGTCGCGGCCGTCGGTCGTGGCGCCGATGACGACGTGGGTCACGCCCTCGCCGAGCAGCCGGGCGACCTCGGCGGCGACGTGGGGCGCCGGGACCTGCCCCGCGACCGCGCCGCTCGTCACCGCGAGGACACGCGGCAGGTACGCGGCAAGCTCCGCGGCGGGACCGGCGGGGGCCGCATCCACGACGAGCCCCAGTGCCGAGCCGCCCGAGGCCTCGGCGAGCGAGCGAGCGAGCGTGGCGGCCTCGGTGGAGAGCCTGGTGAGGGAGCCGTCCGCGACCTCGGCGACGGCGAGGATCAGGGCGGGCATCAGATGAGCCTCCGGTCGGCGAGGAAGTCGGCGATCTCGCGGGCGGCGTCCGCGGGGGCCGCGGTGATCGTGCGGCCGGCGGCCCGGGTGACCGGCGGCTCCGAGGCGACGACCTTCGTGGCCCAGGCGCCGTCGGCGGGTGCGAGGCCCTCGCCGAGGTCCGCCAGCGAGCGGCTCGCGATCTGCCGCGACCTGGCGGCCATGATCCCCTTGAGGGATGGATAGCGCGGCGCGCCGAGCGCCTGGGTGCACGAGATCACCGCCGGCATGGGCGCCTCGATGAGGTCGTAGCCCCGCGCGGACAGGCGGCGCACCCGGACGCGCCCCGCGGCCGGGTCCGGCTCGATGGCGGCCGCGGCGGAGAGGAGCGGGAGGCCCAGGCACGCGGCCACGCCGGCCGTGACGGCGCCACCGGCCCCGTCCGAGGTATCCAGGCCCCCGAGGAGCAGGTCGAAGGGCTCCTGCGCGGCCGCCGCGGCCAGGACGCGGATCGTCGTCGGCAGGTCGGCGCCGGCGAGGGCCTCGTCCGTCACGTGGATGCCGCGGACCGCGCCCAGCGCGAGGGCCTTGCGCATGGTCTCGGTGCCGTTGGCCGGGGCCATCGTGAGGATGACCACCTCGCCGCCGTGCGCCTCCACGAGCTGGAGCGCGGCCTCGAGGGCGTACTCGTCGTTGCCGTTGACCACGGTGGGCGAGGCGGCGCGGTCCAGCCGGTTGTCCGGACCGAGGCGCTCGGCGCCCGCGGCGGGATCCGGCACAGGCTTGGTCAGGACGAGGATTTGCACGTGGGCAACGCTCCCTGGTGACGGCGCCAGCCCGTCAGCTCCCCGCGAGGAGGGAACGGGCGACGATGAGCCGCTGGATCTGCTGGGTCCCCTCGTAGAGCTGGGTGATCTTCGCGTCGCGCATCATCCGCTCCACGGGGTACTCGTCGATGTAGCCGTAGCCGCCCAGGACCTGCACCGCGTCGGTGGTGACCCGCATGGCGGCATCGCCGGCCACGAGTTTACAGATAGCCGCCCAGCGGGCCGCGTCGCCGTAGCCCCTCTCGATCGCCTCGCAGGCGGCGTACAGGAGCTGGCGTGCTGACTCGGTCGACGCGTCCATGTCGGCCAGCATCGCCTGCACCATCTGCAGGTCCGCGATGGGCTTGCCGAACTGGCGGCGCTCCCTGGCATAGGCCGCGGCGACCTCCAGGGATCCCTGCGCGATGCCGACGGCCTGCGCCGCGATGCCGGGGCGGGAGCGTTCGAAGGTCTTCATCGCGATCGAGAAGCCCTGCCCCTCCTCGCCCAGCCGGTTGGCGACCGGGACGCGCAGGTTGTCGAACGCGAGCTCCGCCGTGGGCGAACCCCGGATGCCCATCTTGTGCTCGACGCGGGTGACTTTGAAGCCCGGGCGGTCCGTCTCGACCAGGATCGCCGAGAGGCGGCGGCTGGCCTTGTCCGCGTCCGGGTTCGTCGCTGCGAAGACGACCACGTAATCCGCGACGCTGCCGTGGCTGATGAACCGTTTCGTCCCGTTGATGACGTACTCGTCGCCGTCGCGAACGGCGCGCGTCCGGATCCCCGATGGATCCGAGCCGGCGTCCGCCTCGGTCAGGCCGAAGGCGATCAGCTTCTCGCCGGACGCGAGTCCGGGGAGCCAGCGGTCCTGCTGCTCCTGCGTGCCGGCCTCCTGGATCGGGATGGCGCCCAGGGCCTGGACCGCGAGGATGAGCCCCGACGTGGCACAGACGCGGCTGATCTGCTCGATGGCGAGGCAGAGCGTGAGCAGGTCCGAGCCGAGACCACCGTGGCGCTCATCGAACGGGATGGCGAAGACGTCATGCTTGGCGAGGAGCGCGCGGACGTCCTCCGGCCACGTCGCGGTCCGGTCGATCTCGGCGGCACGGGGGGCGATCTTCTCGTCGGCGAGAACGCGGACGGCGTCACGCAGGAGCTGCTGCTCCTCGGTCAGGCGCACGGGGCTGCCTCCGGGTTGCTGGGGGCTCAGACCGGCATGCTAGCAGCGGCATCCCCCATCCGGCAGGGCCGCCGGGGAGACACAACGTCAGGGATGACATCGGCGGTCGGAGTGGGTAGGCTTCCGGCATCCGGAGCCGGTCCGCAGTCCACCGGGGGCGCGTGGATCCGGCACACGGAGGGAGTGCCGTGCCATGGACCAGACGTTCCTCTACGTCCTTGCGCTGGTCCTCGCCGCCACCGTCGTCATGGGTGCGCTGGCCAGGATCATCACCCGGCCGCAGGCCGCCGCCCAGCAGGGTGCCGGAGAGTCCCCCATCGCCGTCTCGACCGAGGGCATGAAGATCTGCCCGAAGTGCGGCATGGGCAATCTCTGGATGGAGCGCCGCTGCAGCGCCTGCGGGAACGGGCTCAAGGGCTGACTGCGAAGGCGCCGCTTCGCAGGCCGGCCGCGAGCGGGCGAGCCTAGACGACCGGGAGCGCGCGACCCGCGGGGACGTCGCGCTCGCCGAACGGCGCGATGGCCGCCGCGAGCAGCTCGCTGACGTCCTGCGCCGAGACGGCGTCGGCACCCTCCGAGCGACCTGCGTCGGTGAGGCCGTCGCGGAGCATGACCATGCAAAACGGGCAGGCCGTGGCGACCGTCGAGGCGCCCGTCTCGAGCACCTGGAGCGTCCGCGCCGCGTTGACGCGGGTCCCCCGGTTCTCCTCCATCCACATCCGCCCCCCACCGGCGCCGCAGCAGAACGTCTGGCGGCCGCTGTTCTCCATCTCGACGAGCTCGACGCCCGGGATCGCGCCAAGGACGTCGCGCGGGGCTGCGATGACGCCGTTGTAGCGCGCGAGGTAGCAGGAGTCGTGGTACGTGATCGAGCGGGCCGGCAGGCCGTCGGCGCCCAGGACGAGGCGCCCCGAGGCGACGAGGCCGGCGAGGAACTCGGAGTGGTGGCGGATCGTGAAGTCGCCGCCCAGCTGGCCGTACTCGTTGTCGATCGTGTTGAAGCAGTGCGGGCACGCGGTGACGATGGTCCGCTCCCCCATCGCGTACCGGTTGAGCGTCTCGATGTTCTGGCCGGCGAGGACCTGGAACACGTACTCGTTGCCCATGCGCCTCGCCGGGTCGCCCGTGCAGTGCTCCTCCTGGCCCAGGACCGCGAACGAGACGCCGGCGGCCTCGAGGCACGTGGCCACGGCGCGCGCGACGCGCCGGTTGCGGTCGTCGAAGGCCGCGGCACAGCCCACCCAGTAGAGGACCTCGAGCTCGCCCAGGGTGCCGGCGCGCTGAACCTCGGCGACGGTCCGGACCGGAAACGCGAGGCCCTTCGCCCAGTCCAGGCGGGCGGAGGGCGGCTGGCCCCAGGGGTTGCCGACGCTCTCCATGGCCTTGAACGCCGCCGTGAGCTCGGACGGGAACCTCGAATCCTCGAGGACGAGGTTGCGCCGCAGCCCGACGATCTTGTCGACGTGCTCGATCGTGACCGGGCAGGCCTCCACGCAGGCGCCGCAGGTCAGGCAGTCCCAGACCGCGTCGTAGGGGATCGCGGCATCGACCAGGGGTCGGGCGACCGCCTCCGCCTTGAGGGTGTCGTCGAGGCCGAAGGACGTGCGGACGGTCGACGAGTTGGGGATGAGCGGGAGCCCGGCCTCGGCCTCGACCGCCTCGTGGCGGATGCCCATGATGAACAGCTTGGGGTTGAGCGGCTTCCCGGTGGCGTAGGCGGGGCAGGCCTGCTGGCAGCGGCCGCACTCGGTGCAGGTGAACCCGTCGAGCAGGTCCTTCCAGCTGAGGTCCGCGACCGTCCGGATGCCGAACACGGCGTCCTCGGCCTCGAGGTCCATCGCCGGCAGCTGGCCGCGCGGCGCGAGCTTGCGCAGGGCGATGTTGGGGATCGCCGTCGCGATGTGGAGATGCTTGCCGAAGGGCAGGTAGCACAGGAAGACCGCCACGAGCACGATGTGCGCCCACCACAGGATCGCGAACAGGGCCTGGTTGAGCGGCTCGCCCAGGCCCGCCAGCGCCTCGCCGAGCGCGTTCGCGATGAAGGCGCCCTCGATCGCGCCGTGCGCGGCGACCTCGAACACCTGCGCCATTAGCTCGGTCGCGACGACCGCCCCGATGAGCCCGAGGATCAGCAGCGCGTGGCGGTTGAGCGTGAGGCGCGCCGGGCGCAGGACGACCCGCCGGAACACCGCGTACCCGATCGCTGCCAGCACCACGATCGCGACGACGTTCTGCATCGCCTGCACCGCGGCCCATGGCGCCCCGTCCAGCGGCACCGAGAGCACCGCCCCGATGAGCCCGCCCAGCGCGATGTTCGCCGTCCCGATCGTGAGCAGCACGAAGCCCCAGAAGATCCCGAAGTGCATGAGACCCGCGGGGATGTCCCGGAACATCCGGGTCTGGACGAGGCCGTACCGGACGGTGCCGGCCAGGCGCGCGAGCGGGTGGTCGATCGGGCTGGCGTTGCGGGCCGCGGCGAACACGCGCAGGTGGCGCGCCATCGCGAGCCCGAAGAACAGCACGGCCCCCCAGAACACCGGGAAGACCAGCGGGTACAGCGGGACGTCGGCGAAGGCGTCGAACACGGGTCAGCGCTCCTCCGCGGTGCCCGGCGGGAGGTCGGAACGCCCGGCCGCGCGCTCGGCGGCGTGGTCGAAGGGGCCGGCGAGGGTCTCGAGGGCGTGGACGAGGACCGGCTCCAGGACGTCGAAGGACTCGATGGCGCCCTTGGGCGAGCCCGGCACGTTGACGATGAGCGACCCGCCACGCACGCCCACCAGCCCACGCGAGAGAACGGCGAACGGCGTGTGGAGGCGACCGTCCGCGCGCATGGCCTCGGCGATCCCGGGGACCTCGTAGTCCAGGACCTGGGCCGTGGCCTGCGGGGTCACGTCGCGTGGCGTCAGGCCCGTGCCGCCGGTGCTGATGACGAGCCGGTGGCGGGCCGCGCCGCCCACGAGCGCCTCCGCGATGCCCGGGATCTCGTCCGGGACGACCTGGCGCTCCACCTCGAAGCCCAGCGCCGCGAGGCGCTCCTGGAGCCTCTCGCCCGACGCATCGGGGCGCGTGCCCTCGAAGCTGCGGTCGCTGACCGTGAGGACCAGCGCCGTGCGCGTCCGCAGCGGCGGCCGCTCCGGGCTCACCCCGCCGGCTTCCGCTTCCCGACGCGACCGGCCATCCGCTCCCCTGGCTTGCGCCGCGGGCCAGGCGTGTCCTGGTCGGGCGCCGGCGCCGGGCGATGCCACTCGCCGCTCTTGCCGCCGGTCTTGGACACGAGGCGCAGGTTGCGGATCTCCACCCCGCGCTCCACGCCCTTGACCATGTCGTAGACGGTGAGCGCGGCGACGGACGCGGCAGTCAGGGCCTCCATCTCGACGCCCGTGGGGCCGATCGTGGCGGCCTCAGCGCGGATCCGGAGCACCGAGGCGGCCCGGTCCGGCGTGATGGCCACCACGAGGTCCGTGAGGGCGATCGGGTGGCAGAGCGGGATGAGCTCGGACGTCTTCTTGCCGCCCATGACGCCCGCGAGCTCGGCGACCGTGAGGACGTCGCCCTTGACGTTGGTGCCGTCGATGACGAGCGAGAGCGTCTCGGCGGACACCGCGACTTCGGCCTCCGCGATGGCGCGCCGGGCGGTGGGCGGCTTGGCGCTGACGTCGACCATGCGCGGCCGTCCGCGGCGATCGACGTGGGTGAGACGGCGGCGTTCAACGCGCGGGGCGTCGTTGCGATCCATGAACCCTCCTGCTTGCCTTCGATCCTAGCGGGCGGCGCCATCCCCCGCGACCCCGATCCCGGCTGCGGACCGTCGGCGAGCGCCGGAGATCAGCCTCGGTCGAGCCAGCGGAGCTCCACCTCGGTGCCCGCCTCGGCACGCTCGAGGGGCTCCGGGATCACGGCGAGCCCGTCCGCCGCGGCGAGGGCCGAGAGCACGTGGCTGCCCTGCCCGCCCGCGAGGCGCACCCGAGCGCGTCCCCCGGCGTCACGCAGCGGCGAGCCGTCCGGTGCGCGCAGCGCGGTCACGCGCTGGAACCCGCGCCGGCCCACGCTCTTGCTCACCGGCTCCTCCAGGACCGCGCGGTCCACCGGCCGGTGCAGCGTCGCGTGCCCGGCCAGGCGCCGGATCACCGGCCGGACGAACAGCTCGAACGTCACGAACGACGAGACGGGGTTGCCCGGCAGGCCGAACATGAGGACAGGGCCGTCGCGGCCCTCGATGTCGGCGCGCCCGAAGGCGATGGGCTTGCCGGGCTGGATCGCGACGCGCCACAAGTTCATGTGGCCGACATTGTCGAACGCGGTCCGGACGACGTCGTACGGCCCGACGGACACGCCACCCGACACCACGACCAGGTCCGCCTCGGCGAGCCCGCGCCGCAGACGCGCCTCGACGTCCTCGAGGCGGTCCAGCGCGATCCCGAGATCCAGCGGCGTCGCGCCCGCCTCTCGCACCAGCGCCCGCAGGCCGGGCCCGTTCGCGTCCGGGATGCCGGCGGGACCCAGGTCCGTTCCCGGCGCGCGGACCTCGTCACCGGTCGCGAGCACCGCGACCACCGGGCGCCGCCGCACCGTGACCTCACCGGCACCTGCGCCGGCCGCCAGGGCCACCACCGCCGGCGTGACCTCGACCCCTGCCGCCACGACCTCAACGCCGGCCGCCACGTCCGAGCCCGCGTCCCGCACCGCGTTCCGGGGTCCCACCGCCAGGTGCACGAGGCATGCGGCCGGCAGCGGGCCGACCGCCTCGCGGCCGCGCGGCCCGGGGTTGCCCGTCGCATCGAGCGGCGTCGTGAGCTCCACGGGCACCACGGCGTCCGCGCCCGGTGGCAGCGGCGCGCCCGTCGCGATCCGGACCGCCGTCCCGCCGAGCACCCGCACGTCGGGCGCCCGGCCCGCGCGAACCTCGCCGACGACGGTGAGCCGCACCGGATCGGTCTCGGTCGCCGCCGCGACGTCGGACGCGCGGATGGCGTAGCCGTCCATCGCGGAGTTGTCCCAGGGCGGGAGCGCCGTCGTCGAGACCACGGCCGCCGCCAGGACGCGGCCCAGGGCGTGCTCCGGGCTCACCTCCTCCAGGTCCGGGGTGGGTTCGAGGCCCGCGAGGACCGTCGCCTGGGCCGCCTCGACGCTCAGGAGCTCGGCGCTCACGCCCGTCCTCCCCGTGCGCGGGCCGGCCCGCCATCCCCGGTCCGCGCCATGATCAGCTCGCCGATCGACTCCCGGACGACCATGCCCACGAAGGCCCCGTCCTCGACCACCGCGAGCCCGTCGAACCCGAGCCGGTTCATCATCTCGACCGCCGTCCAGAGGTCCTCGTCCGGGGCGAGGAGGCGTGCGGCGGGCGGGGTGGCCATCACGTCGGCCGCGCGGGTGGCGGAGAACTTGCGCCGGCCCAGCCGCTGCAGGCGCCTGGTGCCGATGACCCCGAGGACCCGCTCGTCCTCCATGACCGGGAGGCAGCTGATGGCCTCGTCGCCCTGGAAGCGGTCGGCGAAGGTGTCGATCGTGAGGTTCGGCCCGACGCGGGGCACGTCGCGACGCAGCGCATCGGCGACCGTGGCGCCGCGCAGCAGCCGTTCCAGGGCGAGGCGCTTGGTCAGCGTGCTCGACCCGGTCGTGAGCAGCCAGCCCAGGCTCAGCAGGAGCAGCCCGCCCGTGATCATGTCCCCAAGCGCCAGCGCGACCCCGACGCCGACGAGCGTGAAGCCCAGCAGCCGTCCGACCCGCGCCGAGACGGAGCTCGCCCGGTCACGGTCGTGCGTGCCCGCCCAGGCGAGCGCCCGCACGACCCGCCCACCGTCGAGCGGCATGCCGGGCAGGAGGCTCAGCACGGCGAGGAGGAGGTTGAGCCCGCCGACGACGAGGATGCCACCGGCGACCGCGGTCAGGGCCCCGCCACTGGCGCCGGCCACCATCGCCGCGGGGATCGCGACGATCGCGACGAGCAGCGACACCAACGGTCCCGCGAGCGCGATGACCAGCTCGTCGCGTGGGTGGTGCGCCTCGATCGAGAGCGGCGCGAGGCCGCCGATGAACCCGAGCTGGATGACCGTTGCCGGGACCCCACGCCGCCGCCCGACGAGGGCGTGCGCGAGCTCGTGCGCGATGACCGTGCCGAGGAACGCGAGCGCCACGACGAGGCCGATGAGCCAGTGGACGACCGCCCCGAGCTCCGGCGCGGCGACGGCCGCCTGCTGGCTGCCGACGAGCGTGACCAGCGCGACGAGGAAGGCCCACGCGAACGAGACCCGGATCTCGATGCCGAAGAGGCGCGCGACGGCGATGCCGCCGCTCACGGGGCGGGCACCGGCCGCGCGCCGAGCGAGCCGGCAACAGCCGCGCGCCCCGCGAGCCGCGCGGCCCGCCGCCGGGCGACGAACGAGAGCAGCAGCGACAGGCCGATGATC
>JANNHX010000332.1:0-4077 GCA_031404615.1 Chloroflexota bacterium | reverse complement strand
CGGCCGGACTGCCTGGTGGTTGACCCGCTTTCCGCGATGATCAAAGCCGGCGGCCTGACTACGGCGGCCAGTATGACCCAACGGCTCCTGCGGCTGACGAAACGGCTGGGGATCACGGTACTGGCTGCGCAAGTGGTGAGCGACTGGCACAGTCTGGAAGGCGAGAGCGTGGAGAAATGGCTGTTGCGGCTGGGCGGCAAAACCACCTACGAGAGTATCTGGCGGCCCATGCTCAAAGCCAAGTTTGATGGCGGGTTCGACGATGTGCCGGGCGTCCAGGCCACGACCGTCGTCCTCATCGGGGGGCTCGCCGTCTCGGGGACCGCCGCGCTCCTGCTCGAGGGTCTGGCCGGCGCGGGCGCCTGGCTCGCCTCGCCGACCGCGTGGCTCGCGATCGCCTGCGCCGGGACGGTGGGCGCGCTGCCCAAGGTCTGGGTGATGGGCGGCGTGCGCATGATCGGCAGCACCCGCGCCGCCCTGGCGCTGCTCACGGAGCCGGTCGTCGCGGTGGTGGTGGCGTCGCTCGCGCTCGGCCAGCGCCTGTCCGTGGTCGAGCTCGCCGGCGGCACCCTGATCCTGCTCGCCGTCGTGCTCGTGCGGCGGACCGACGGGACGGTGCGCGAGCACGTCCCCCGTGGCCCTGGGCCGGCCGTGCCGAAGGGTCGATGAAGCTGCTCCGAATCGCCTTGACGCGCGGGGGCGATCAGGCCTAGTGTTCGCAACAATCGATTATCGATCTATCAGCGCGCAGCGGGCGCGGCAGCGGAGGTGAAGCAGAGCATCATCGTGCTGGGCCACATCGGCCCGGTCGCCGGGGTCCGGGGTGCCGAGTGGCGCCCGCATCGCCGGCGGTCACGGGTTCGCCGGTGCGGAGGTCCCTGACCGGCGTCGCGCCGGGGCCTGCCGCCACGAGGACCACCTGGCAGTTCCGGAGATCTCGAAGGCTTCGTCGTCGGACGTCACGCATTCCCGGTGCCAAGCCGGGCAAGGAGGAAGCACGGTGCCCCTCAAGGAAGAAGTTCTCGGCCAGTTCCTCGGGGACGATTCGTTCCCGGTTGAGTGGACCTCGGAGACCGAGAAGCTCCTGTTCTGGGTCTACGACGACCTGCACTGCCCCAAGCCCCTGAGCCCGATGTACGAGGACATCGGCGGCTGGTGGCTCTCCTGCGACCACATGTTCCGCCGCTTCGGCACCCCGTTCGCGTCGGACTGGATCTACAAGAACGTCAACGGCTACCTCTACACGGCCGCGGTCCCGGCCGAGGCCGGCGTCGACGTCGCGACCCAGGAGTACAACTACCAGACCCACCCGATCGTCCCCGAGGACAACGAGTACGCGGGCAAGATCGGCCCGTACCTCGGCGCCGTCCTGCCGGTCTACGGGCAGAAGTTCACCGAGTGGTGGCAGACCCGCTTCGTCCCGGAGATGCAGCGGAACTTCGACTACATCGAGGGCATGCTGGACCACAAGGACCAGCTCTCCCTGGCCGAGGTGGCCGTCCTGTTCGAGGACGCCATCGACATGCACGACCGCCACTGGAAGATCCACTGGATGCTGAACTTCGCGCAGCTCAGCGCGACGCTCAACCTCCGCGCGGTCATGGAGAAGACCCACGGCAAGATCGACGAGGTCCTGCTCGGCCGGCTCCAGAACTCCGCCAACGACCGCAACTGGGACAAGATCCGGGCTCTCTGGGACATGAAGGAGGAGGTCAAGACCGACGCCGATCTGGGCACGATCTTCGGCGTCCCGACCGCCGTCGAGATCGTCCCGGCGCTCCAGGCGAGCGAGCGCGGCCGCCGGTTCATCGACGAGCGGGTCGTGCCGTACCAGAAGGAGTTCGGCTGGCACGCCGTCTGGAGCCACGAGTTCATCTTCCCGAGCTTCCGCGAGGACATGACGCCCGTCATCCAGCTGATCCGCGACCAGTTCGCGTCCGACTACGACTATCCGTCCAAGATCGCGACCCTCAAGGCCGACATCGACGGCGCCGCGGTGGACATCCTTGCGGGTCTCGAGGGCGAGGCGCTCGAGGAGATGCGCGCCGCCAACGAGATCAACCTCAAGATGGCGCCGCTCACCCCGGACCATCACTTCTACATCGACCAGGGCGCCAACGCCCACGTCCGCCTCGTGCTGATCGCGATCGGCGAGAAGCTCGTGGCGCAGGGCGTTCTCGACGCCCCGGACGACGTCATCCTGTTCCGCTACAACGAGCTGCGGGCCTTCATCGGCAACCCGACCGGCATCGACGGGCGGGCCATCGTGGCGGCGGCCAGGGCCAAGCGCGCGGCGGCCGAGAGGATCCAGCCCAAGGACTGGGTCGGCACCGTCACCGCGACCCAGCTCGCGTTCCCGTACCTCAACCTGTGGGGCTTCCCCGACAAGTTCACCCGCTCCAACGTGCAGGTGCAGGGCCAGGTCAGCGGCATCGCCGGCTCGCCGGGCGTGGTCGAGGGCGTGGCGCGCGTCGTCATGTCCGAGGCCGAGTTCGACAGCCTCCAGGAGGGCGAGATCCTCGTCTGCCAGATGACCAACCCTGCCTGGCAGGTCCTGTACGGCAAGATCTCCGCGGTCGTCACCGACGCCGGCGGGACCGTGTCGCATCCGGCCGTGCTCGCGCGCGAGTACGGGATCCCCGCCGTCGTCGGCACCTCGGTTGGCACCTCGGTCATCAAGACCGGCGACCGCCTCCGGGTGAACGGAACAGGGGTTCCGGACGCCGAGGGCATCGTCCGCGGCATCGTCGAGATCCTCTAGCCGCCGGCGCCAGCCGAAGGCATCGCTGAAAGCCGAAGGACCAGGATGGCTGTTGAGACCACCATCTCCCGCGCCGTCCTGTCCGAGACTGTCAAGGACCGCCTCCTCGAGGCGATCCTTGACGGCCGCTACCCGCCCGGGTCACGGATCGTCGAGACCCGGGCGGCCCGTGAGTTCGGGACCAGCCAGGCCCCGGTCCGCGAGGCCCTCAGGGACCTCGAGGCGCTCGGGGTCGTGGAGATCTCCCCATTCCGGGGCGCCCGTGTCCGGCGCCCGTCGCTGGACGAGCTGCTGGAGGCGTACGTCGTCCGAAGCGAGCTCGAGGCCCTCGTCGTCCGTCTCGCGGTCCCGAGGCTCACCGAGCAGAACCTCGTGGAGCTCGAGGGCTACATGTCCGCGATGCATCGAGCGGCAGACGAAGGCGATACCGTGGCGGAGGCCGCCGCTGACGCCGGCTTCCACGGTCGCCTCGTGGTCATCGCCGCCAACAGCACCCTGGAGCGGGTGTGGAAGCTGCTCGAGCCGTACTCCCGCACCTACATCAGCCTCGCCGTCCCGGGCGCGGATCGCAGGCGCATCGCCGGCCTCCACACCCCGGTGCTCGATGCCCTGCGGAGGCGCGACGCCACCGTCGCCGAGGCCGCCATCCGCCACCACTTCGCGGACGCGGAGGAGATGCTCGCCGGACTGTGGACGGAACCGGAGGCGAGCGAGACCGCCCACACCACCGCGCGCACGCCGCGCACGCGCTCCGGCCCCGTGCCAGCGTGGACACCGCCCAGCGAAAGGACACCATGACCGCCAAGCCGCAACTGACCGAGCAGTTCTCCGCGGGTGCCGCCCGCCTCCGCGTCGATGTCTTCGGCGGCGACCCCCGCGCCCACGTCCTGGACGACCTGACCTTCCTCAACTACCGCCTCGCCGACGTCGCGATCTCGCCCGAGGTCACCTTGGACGCCCCCGACATCGTCTGGAACCAGGACGGCGAGAAGTCGGTCCGCTACGACGGCACCACCGTCACGTTCACGGGCGCCTGGCCGGCCGGCCCCATCCAGAAGGTCATCGTCGCGGTCCTCGCGTTGCGCATGGAGGCCGTGGGGCTGCACCCGTCACATAGCGCCGCCGTCAACTATCGCGGCAAGACGTTCCTGTTCCTGGGCGGCGAGTCCAACCATGGCAAGAGCATGGGTCTCATCGAGGCCGGGGTCCGGGGCGCGCTCCAGGTCGCCTCCGAGACGACCGTGATCAACGAGGCCGGGCAGGCTGCGGCCGGTTCCGTGGACACGTTCCTCGTGAAGCGCACCGAGGGCACCGAG
>JANNHX010000331.1:0-5084 GCA_031404615.1 Chloroflexota bacterium | reverse complement strand
GCGCGGTTATACAATTCGGAGACCCAATAATAAGCTACTGCTGCAGTGACCCTGCCCGCCTCCACCACAACAACAACAGGAGCACGTCACAGTCCAAAGCTACAACGGCCCCGGTGTATCGTCCATCTAAACGGGGCGCCGTGAGCCCTGCAAAATAGCCCTCAGCACGTCCTCAGCCTCATCCTGGCGACCGTCGCCCCAGACCACCGGGGCGGCCTCGCCCGGCTCGGTTGTCGCCATGGTATACAGCGAGCGGTCCCCGTAGACCAGGGAGCCCTTGTCCTCGCGCAGGCCGAGGTCGTACTCACGCCAGGCGCCGAACGCCGCGACCAGCCGCCGCCCATGAAGCGCGGCGAGCACGAGCCGGACATAGGCCGGGTCGCCGTCCAACATCTCGAGCAGGCCCGACATGTCGAGGACGTAGGAGCCGACCTGATAGACGTTGTCCTCGGTCAGCTCTTGAACGTCGACCGCGGGCGCCGCTGCGCCCGGGCAGGCCCGACACCAGGCCGCGGCGAGCTCGCTCGCCGAGACGCCGACGCCGAGCGCCGACCACGGGAGGTCCAACGTGCCATCCTCGACCTCAATCAGACAGTGCAGATGCGCGTGAATGCCGGGGATTTTGACCTCGTGGAAGCCTCCCGGCGAGCCGGCATCCACGACGCGCGCGTTTCGGCGGCGCGCGGTGACCTCCATCGAGCGGACGCCGCCGACCAGATAGCGACGCCCCCACGACGACTCGCGAAACCGCGTAAAAGCGTCCAAAAGCCTGTCCAGGGCGTCTTTCGGGATTTCCTTCCACCTTTTTTTTTGCGTCAACGTCACGAACAGCAGGCGCGACGGGTGCAACTCGTGCAGAACGTCGAGCCCGCGGCGCTCCGCGACCAGCTCACGCAGCGCCGCGGCAAAGCGCCGGCTTCTGCGCCGCCCGCAGTCGGCGCAGAGCCTGTCCTTGCACCCGCGGCGGGCGAAGCCCACGGCATCCTCGCGGCGAGCGACGAAAGCGACGCCGCACATCCCCACCCGCAACTCGCGGCCGGCCCCACCCGTCGTCGTTGGGAGCGAGCGAAGCACCCCCGACACCAGCCCCGGGTCTCTGTTCGCCCAGGCGCGCAGGGCCTTGGACTCCGTCCGCAGTTTCGAGGCGGCCTCAACCTTGCCCGCCGCGGCCGCCGAGCGTGCCTCGCCGTCCAGGCGAGCGCAGGTGTCCAGCGCGGTCTCCAGGCCCATCGAGGCGAGGGCGACCTCAGAGCGCCGCCGGGCGGTGCGGAGGGGGAAGGATTCACGCCCGGCAGGCAAACGCCCGTGCGGGCCGTCCGGCTCCGGGCGCTCCGCTCCCTCGCCGGTACCGGGAACCGTACCCCTCCGGCGTTGTTTCTCTTGGGTCAAGCCGGCCGAGCGACCGGCGCCCGTTCCGGGCGCTGCAGCCTTTCCAGGGGCTCTGCCCCGCCATTCGGCGCCCCGGCCCTCCTCGCACGGTGGTAGCGCGGTCTGCGCGGGGTCCCACGGCCGGGGGGGGGTCGGACCTTTACTCGCAGGGGTTGCGCTCCTCGACTGGCACTGCCGGAAGCCTGATTTGCACACGCCCATCAACGAGCAGCAGCCGCAGGCGCCAGTCGGAGCGCTGCATGAATAGGAACGGGGCGGGCGCCGCGAGGATGCGCGGCCCGTCAGCCTCGCAACATGGCGCCCATCGGCGCGCGGCCAGCTCGCGCTCAGCCTCATCCTCGCGGGCCCGGGCTTGCGCCTCAGCGGCCAGTTCGCGCAGGCCCTCCGAGCTGGAGCGGCTCATCGCCGCGCCTTCCGAGCGCGGCGGGCGTGGTCAGCGTTGTGGGTCCGCTCCTCCGCGAGCCTCGCCACGACGACCGAGCAGGCCCCTGTTCGCTCACCGCACAGCGGGCGGGCGATGGACGCCATGACTCGCCCGGCCAGCGTCTTCGCAGGCGCCGGCACATCGGCGACCCAGACCCCGCCGCCGGCCTCGCCCCACTCTTCGAGGGTCTTGTCGCCCTTGGAGAAATTGCACCCGGCGCAGGCCGTCACGACCTCCGTAGAATCGTTGCCGGCCCGCGGCTCGACATGGTCCAGGGTGGCCGCAACGGTCCCCCTCGCGCTGTCCGACGGCGTCCGCCCGGGCCATACGGTGAGACCGCAGTAAACGCAGCGAGGTCTCTCCTCGCTGGGGCGAGTGTCGCGCGTGTAGAACCTTGCCCGTTTTTCGTCTCGGAACTTTTGCGTCATGATTTTCCCCAAGCGAGCAACGCCGCATACGCGACGAGCAGCGACAGACAGAACACGCAGCGGAGGAGGCAGTGCACGACGGCGCGACCTCGCCGCTTGGCGCACGATGGACAGCCGCCCGGACCATCGGCAGCGGGGCAGGTCACGAACCACCCCCGACCTGCGCCCGGTCCGCAGCGCGTTTTGCCCGGGCCCTCGCCGAGCGAATCGCCTTCTCTTCTGGCGAGCGAGCGACCTTCGCCGGCCCCCGGGAGCGGTCGCCGAGCGAGCAGCGATGCAGCCACCCCCGACGACCATCGCAGGCCGGGCACGTGCGCTTGACCGCGGGCTCCCCGGTCAGCTCGAACACTGCGACCTCGACCGCGGCGACGGCGTCCCGCGCAGCTTGAGCTTGGGCCAGCGCGCCCCGCCCGGGAAAGACCGAGACCGCATCCTTGACGACCGGGCCCCGCTCGCCTTGAACAACGCAGCGAGTCACCGGGAGGTCGCGAAGAACGACCGCACGGATGCGCAGCGCACGGATATCCTCATCAGTCACGGGGGAGTCAGAACTACCAGACAGAACAGTCATTAGCCCACCATGCCGAACATATTTGCCAGTTACAACGGTCGCTTCCGCTTCGGGCAGTGCCCACTCGAGTGAGGCGGCCCGGGTACTGCCCGAGCTCGGGTACTGCCCGGGCTGCCGGCGCCGGCAGTGCCCGCGGCAGAGGGCCAGGACCGGCAGTGCCCCGGTCAGGGATTTGCTCGGAAGAACGCCGCCGCGAACCCCGGCGGAGTCCTCGCCCGATGCGCGGCGTTGCTACACCACGAGGTCTTACGCCCAGGGTCGCACTCGAGGCACAGCGGCCCGCCGCCCAGCGGGGGCACGAACGGACCCCGCCGAGGAAGTGTGTACGAGCCCCAGATAGCCGTGCGCTTTGTCCACGGGTCGCCAAAGTCGCAGGGTTCCCAGACATCCGCGGCGACGCCGAGGAAGCGAGACAGCAGCCCTACGGGATTTTCCAGGGCCCACCATCGCGGCCGAGAGACTGCCACGACACGAAGGCAAGCCGAGACGACCTCCAGCCCCCTCAGCAGGTCGCGCGGGCTGTCAGGATGCCCGTTGCGGGCGAGAGAGAACTGGTCGCACGGAGGCGCCGAGAGAACGCCCCACACGCCGGAGGCGGCGTGTAGAGGCGCACATCGAGCGCCGGCAACGTCACGACCTCGACCCTGTACCCAGCCGCCCGATACGGCGCCGACCAGTCCCCAGAACCACCGCACAGGTCCAGGATAAGCCGCTCCCCAAGAGGCGGCGAGGCTTCCGCCGCGGCGGGGCAGTGCCCCGCGCCGGCGGGGCAGTGCCCCTCCGGCGGGGCAGTCCAGGTACCGAGGGCCCGCCACACAAGCCACGGACCGAGTGCCCGCGGACCGCCGCTCCCCTCCATCGAGGCCAGCAAAAGAGCCCGCTCACTATCAGTCACGCGAACCGAGAAGTTACTACCCCGACGCCCGTTTCGTGCCTGTGGCATCACTCGCCCTCCCCGCTGCGTTTGAGCGCGTAACGGCCAGGAGTGACGCAGCGAATGAGGCCTCGCTTGAGCAGCACCCTGAGCTCGAACCAGGCCCAAGGCCCGAGGCCAGGTTTGGGCGTGCCCGCCTCCACGAGGCCAGCCGACCCAAACGCGAGGCACAACTGCCCATTTTTGTACCCGGGCCGAACAACCCAGTCGAACGAGTCACGGCCGCCAGAACGCCACCGCATAGCCTCCATGCCAGGCTTTGCCAGCTCGCTCAGCATCTCCGCGAGACGAGCCTCACCTAGCGCCCGAAGCGGGTCTGCTACATCGCCGCAGTCGCTAGCAAGCACCGCCACACCGATTTCCTCGTCGTAATATTCCACCATCACCAGCACCCCGACGAGCCCGCAGGAGCGACCTGCAGACGCAGCGTGACCCAAATCCGGGGACGGAATCCCCGAACGGCATCGAAGGTGACTAGCAGCCGGCAGGGGCCCCCGGCCGCGACTTCAGCGCTCAGCGTCGAGCACCCGCAGCGCCCCGTCGACTCGCCGCACCACAGGGTGCGACACAGCACCAGGAATCCCGGGCCATCGGTCCGCACCAGCGCCTCCAGGGTCCGCACAACAAGGCGCCTTGCGCCCTTCCGCCGCCGCACCAAGACCTCGGCAGCAGTCACCGCGAAGCGAGACCAACCGGGGAGCCCGACCTCGACACCTGCCCACCCCGGCCCGGTCGTAACCGCGTCCGAGTCGCCCGAGCGATAGACGATTTGGACACCAAAGCGCAGCTCTACAGGCACCAGAGAGGCGACCACAAAACCCGACGAGTCAACGGCGCGCGCCGGTCGAGCACGGCGCCTCGCGTTCCCCGCTCGCTTTACATCGCCGACGCCGTCGACCACGCCGAGGAAGCGACCGCCGAGGGTGGTGACCGCCAGTCCCGACGCAAGCCGGCCGACGTACACAGGCCCAAGCTCTACCGCCACCGCCGAGCCCGCAAGGTGCGAGACCCCGAAGCTACTCGCGCAGCGCATGGACATCGTTGTCACGATTCTAGGCATCCTCGACCCCTTTCTCGAAGCGCAGCACGAACGGTGCCGCCGGTTCCCTTCAACATGTGCAGCCCCCCAACGCCGCAGCGCAGCAGATATCAAGTTCCAGCCACAGAAATTGCCTCGCCGCCAGCTTTCGCGCCGATGGCCGCCCGGGCCCGTTGATGCGAGCGCGCGCGTAGAACGACCCAAGGCGACACCGCTCACCCTCGTTCGAGAAGCACACCGCTCGCCGCACGAGGCACAGCAAGAGCTCTCTTCGCCAAACGTCGAGCAGCGCCGCGGCC
>JANNHX010000330.1:0-2092 GCA_031404615.1 Chloroflexota bacterium | reverse complement strand
CCCAGCGGATGCGGGACCTGGAGGCCCGCAACGAGGGCTGGGTGGTCTACCGGATCGTGTTCGCGGACGCGGTGGTGGCAGCGAACGATCTGGAGGCGGTGCACACGTTCCTGGCGGGGTGAGTCGGGATCTTCGGCGGTGATCTGACGGCTAATTCTGCCACGATTAGCCGTGGATTTGGCGATCGGCGACGGCGACGGCGACGGCGACGGCGACGGTCAGGATCTGGCAAGCCGGTTGATCTGGGCGATGGCCAGGGTCCGAATCCGCTCGTCGAGCGATGGGAACGCCGCGTCGGCGTTCGGGATCCCCTCATCGAGCATCGCGTCGAGGACTCGGCCGACGGTCGCCGCTGCGGCCCGTTCGGGCACACCCCAGGACCTGGCTTCCCGAACCAGATGATCGCGTGTGCAGTCCGCGATCACGAACTTGCCGGCCACGGGCAGGGCGAGATGGCGTTGGTCGATGAACGCCATGGTCGGCGCAACGTCGTAGATTGGCGTCAGCGAGACCGCCCTGCCGCGCTCGTGAACCACGGAATGGTTCTTGGCGTGCGCGTCCGTGTTGCTCATCGCGAGATTGACGGTCGTCTGCTCCACGAGTCGAAGCAGCTCCTCCCGGGGTTCAGAAGAGCGCCGCTCGAGCGCCGCGGCGATCCGGGCGTAGCTTGGCAGCCGCGGGTTCACGGGATGCGACCCGTACTTCATCTCGGGCGCCAGTCCCAGGATCTGGCAGAAGTCCTCCTGGTGGATCCGGGTGACCGTGCCATCAGGCGCAAGCTCCCGATCGAAGCGGGTCACGGATAGTACGGGCGCCTGCCCGTCGGTTGCGAGGACCTCTGCCTGCGCGGCATGCGTCGCCGCGGCAGCCACCTTCAGGGACCATGCCTCGGCCACCGCAAGGCCCGGGTGGTGCGCGGGCTCGGGCTTGAGAATGTGCGTGCTCGGGGCGCCGTCGATCGGCATCTCCCATCCGTTGAGCCGCCGGGCCAGCAGGAGCTTGTTCTGTCCCCCGCCGAGCGACATCCGTACGGCCGCGTCGCGGTCGTACGGGCGCGCCGGAAGCTCCGCCAATCGGAGCCAGAAGTCATCCATCGAGAGGGGCTCATAGGTGCCTGAGAGCGGCGTCCGGCCGGGCGGGAGAACGGCAACGGCGCCGGCGCATTCCCAGCCGATCTGCTCGAGCAGACCCCAGGTATCGTCAGATCGCAGCCCGAACCGGGCGGCGATCCGGGCGCGCGGCTCCTCCTCCGGGAGAACGTTCTCGAACCAGGCCCGCGTGAACTCGGCCGTCCACGGCGTGCCATCGTCGGGCGTGCCGACCGAGAGCCCGATCCCCGGCCCTCGCGGATGGAAGACGGCTGACCGCCGACCGGCGGCCACCAGCGAGCCGACGATCTCGGAGCCGAGCCAGACGATCAACTCAGCCATTTGGGTCATCCGGGTCGTGCACCTCCACGCGTGCGGCCTTGGACACGACGACCAGCCTGGCGCCCAGGAGCGACACGGCCCGGACGGCAATCGTGACGGCAACGGGTTTGCCCTGCTCCAGCCGGCCGACGGTCACCGGGTTGATGCCCAGCCACTCGGCGAGCGCGACCTGGGTCCAGCCGCGCTCCTTGCGCAGTCGTCGAATGGCCTTCCCGAGGTCACGCGGATCGTAGACGTCCATACTTTGACCCCGCTTATCTTCAGGAATCGACGCGACTCGCCAGAATCTGACCCAAGAGCAAGAATCGGGTCGTCGACTCGAAATGTCAACCAGGAGTCGGATTCGGCTGACCGGTCCTGCCGCGAGGCCCGGCCGCGCGCGCAGCTCGCCTTCGACGGGTACCACCGACCGGCCCCCGACATCCCGCCAGGAAGCAAGCATCCCATTCCCTGTGCCGTGGACCGGCCGCTGCAGACCGCGAACGCAGCAGGGCGTCCAGGCGACGGGCCAAGGCTACGTGGGCAGCCGCCTCCGTGTTGGCGCCGCCCGCCCCCGTCCCCCCGCGCCCAGGTGACTCCGCTATGTGTCACCAGGGCGATGGACGAGCGTGGCTCAGGCCCGGGACCCGGGGGTTCGACCCCCGGGCCGAGCGTGAGCACCC
>JANNHX010000329.1:0-7685 GCA_031404615.1 Chloroflexota bacterium | reverse complement strand
TCCCTCGGGCGCCTCGGTGTTCAAGGGCGAGATCTTCAACGGCGTCGCCGTGAAGACCTACGACGTGCCGGCGCTTGCCGCCGGCGCCTACCCCTTCGTCTGCACGGTGCATCCCAACAGGATCGGCCCGCGCAAGGTCGGGGGCTGAGGACATGACGCAGACCGCCCTTACCGCCCCGCACCACGTGACCGCTCGCCGCCGCGCCTTCTTCGGTCTCTTCAACGCCGACGGCTGGCCGTGGGCGATCGTCAAGTCGCTGTTCTGGTTCGTCCTGATCATCATCCTGCTCGGCTACATCCCCGACCGGGCCTACTACTTCACGGTCCAGAAGACGGTCGATGTCGGGCTGCTCGCCTGGTCGCCGGTCAACTTCTGCCCGCCCGAGAACGAGACGCTCCCGTGCCCGGTCCCGGCCGGCGCGACCCTGCCGTGGCACCCGAGCCCGGCCGAGGTCTCGCTCCCGGCTGCTCGCACCGACGGCGTCGCCGGCGTCCTCGGCCAGACCTACCTCTACGTGGGCGGGTCCGACGGGACCGCCGCGCTGGCCGACACATATGTCTCGCACACCGTCGGCACCGGCAATGTCGACTCCTGGTCCGCCGGCCCGGCGCTGCCCGAGGCCCGCTCGGACGCCGCTTCCGTCGTCGTCGGCAGCACGCTCTACGTCATTGGCGGCAACGGCCCGGACGGCAAACCCACTCGCACGACCTTCAGCATGACCATCGCCAACGACGGCAAGCTCGGCGCGTGGGTCACCGAGGAGAAGCTCGCCCTGCCCGAGCCGCGCGCCGGTGCGTCCGCGGTCGCGGTCTCGGACGGCCTCGTCGTCCTCGGCGGCACCGATGGCACGGCCGCCACGCGGGGCGTCTGGAAGAGCCAGAACGACAAGTCCGGCAAGCCGCAGGCCTGGGTCGCCCAGCAGCCGCTCGCCGAGGCCAACGTCGACGGTGTCGCGGTCCACGTCGGCGACATCATCTTCGTCGTCGGGGGCCGCAACGAGACCGGCGCCGTGGTCGCCACGGTGCAGCAGGGCCTGGTCGGCGGCGACAAGGATCACCCGGTGCCCGCCACTGACCCGAACCAGATCATCGCCCTGTGGCGGTCCAGCGTTGAGACCAACCTGCCCGGGCCGCGCACCAACATGTCGGGCTTCACCGCGAACGGCGGGATCTACGTCCAGGGCGGCTCCGACGGCACCAGCCCGCGCACCGAGACCCTGTGGGCTACGCCGGACGCCGAGGGTGTCATCCCGGCCTGGCAGCACCTGGCCCAGACCGACCTCGGCTACGGCATCGAGGGCGGGGCGGGCGTCGTGGCCGGCTCCTACGCGTTCGTGATCGCCGGCAACACGCCCAGCGGCCTGAGCGCGAACCTCGCCCGCACGAACCTCGCGCCGCAGGAGCCCTTCTTCCAGCTGGGCATCCTGGGGGCGACGATCCCGGCTCTCAAGCTGGACGGCGAGATCGGCCAGCAGATCGGCTATCTCAACGCCGCCACCGTCGGCGCGGTCAACTTCATCCTGCTGATCGCGGTCGGCTGGGGCTTCAACCACAAGGAGAAGGTCCGCGCCTTCCTCGACAGCCGGAGGCGCCGCAAGGGTTGACCGCCCGCACCCTCGCCGCCCAGCGGCGCTCGCCGCCCAGCGGGGAGGCGCCGTCTCGGCCGCCGGCACCGTCTCGGCCTGTCCGCGCCCTGCTGGCTCGGCTCCGTGCCAGATCCGGGGTCGTGGTGCAGAGCTCAGAGCCGATTCGTGCGGGATCGGGGTCGACCTCCGCACGTCGGGTGCGGTCCTGGCACCAGGGCGTGCCAGCCGAGGCGGGACGGAGGGCAAGCCTTGGAGTGGGACGCTCAGCCCACGAGCCGGACGGCTCAGCCCAGGAGCTGCCCTTCGCCGTCCTCGATCGGGCCGTGCTTGACCGGGAGCCCCAGCCGCTGCCAGCCGTCGATGCCGCCCGCGACGCTCCCCACGTCCTCCCAGCCGTTCTGGAGCAGGTGTCCGGTGACGCTCGTCGAGCGGCTGCCCGAGGCGCAGATCACGAGGATCGGCCGGTCCTTCGGGATGTCCTGGAGGCGGACGCCCAGCTGGGACATCGGGACGAACAGCGAGCCCTCCACGCGGACGCTACGGAACTCGTCGAGCTCCCGGATGTCGAGCAGGACGGCGGGCCGGATCGCGTCGCGGCGGCGGATGTCGGCGTAGAGGGGATCGAGGGCGGGGATGGCCGTGGGCCGGTTCATGCGCGCGGGGTCCTCCGGATGACGGGAGCGTGAGCGATGGCGGCGAACGAGGGGTCGGCGAGGCGCGCGTCCACATCCGCGAGCAGCGCGACGACGTCGACGCCCCACGCCTCGGCCACGGGGCCGGCGAGGGCGAGGTGCCGGCGGGCCCCGGCGAGGTTCTTGATGATGCCCGGCGGGTTGCCGCGCCCGGCGTGGACGTACGCGGCCGCGACCTTGATCAGGCCCTGGTGGAGGGCCCGCTCGGCGAGGTCGTCGGTGCCCATCCAGGCGGGCTCCAGCAGCTCGTGCGCCTCGAAGTGCTCACCGCGCGCGTACGCCGCCAGCCCGGCCTCGAACGCCACACGGCGGGCCGGCTCCGGGATGGGGCGGTAGGCCTTGTCGCGGTCTCCCTGGCGGATGAGCGCGGGCCGGGGCTCCGGCGATGAGGCGGCCCCGTCCGGGAGGGCCGCGAGCGGCTTGCGGCCGGCGAACCCCTCGTCGGTCCCGTGCCAGTACTCGACCCGGTCCTCGCCAAAGCGCCAGCACAGCCACACGGGCCGGCCCGCGGCGAGCGCCGGGAAGTCCAGGAGCCCCGTGCTGATGTCGCGGAGCACGATGTCGCGCTCGTCGAGCCACGCGACGTCCGCCTGCATCTGGTCGACGATGCCGCGCATCCGGAGACGGATTCGGCGGAGCTCCGGATCGTCGTCGGCGACCTGCTCGTTCGCGATCAGCGCGTTGACAAGGTCGCCTTCGCGGGTACGGTAGGCATCGCGCAGGTCCACGAGCTCGTCACGCTGGTCGCGAAGGCGCCCTGTGACCGTGGCGAGATCCGGGACCATGGCGTCGGCATCGGCGGGACCGTAGAAGCGGGACACGCCTCGATTGTAGCCGTCGACCCCGAGGAAGCCCCTCCCGGGGACGGCGCATCGCCCATCGGGAACGTGTCGACTGGTCCCATGGGACCGGGACCCACTGGCCCCAAGGAGCCATAGATCGATCATGGGTAGTGAGGGACGCTTGGGACATCTTCTGGGAGGCCCCGTGTCCGTTCTCATCGCGCGCCTCGTCCCCGGGTTTGCCGGCTCTGCGCGCCCGGGCGGCCGGTCGTTGTCCCTCGCCGCCGCCGGACTGGCGCTGCTGATGGTCCTCTCCGCTGCCACCGCGGTCGCGCCAACGCCGGCGCTCGCCGCCTCCACGATCGCCGCCCGCTGCGACGGCGTGAGCCTGCGCGCCAGGCCCAGCTCCACGTCCCGCCTGTATCGCACGCTGAAGGCGGGCACGAAGGTCGTCGCGGTGGCGAAGGTGTCCGGCAGCCGCTGGAGCGTCCGGTGCGGCGGCGTCTCGTCGTCCGGCTCAAGCTGGTACCGGCTCACCTCGATCAACGGCAGGAGCGTCAAGTCGCTCTACGGCGTGAGCTACGTCTACGGCGCCGCCGCGCTGTTCAAGTCCGTGATCACGCCGGTCGCGCTCGAGACCGCCTGCTCGGGCGTGAGCCTCCGGACCGCGGCCAAGACATCCGCGACGCGCAAGGTCAGGCTGGCGGCCGGGACCCTCGTGACGGGCTATGGGACCGTGACCGGCGGCGCCTGGTCCACGACCTGCGCCGGCAAGGCCCTCTCGGGGACCTCGTGGCGGCGCATCACCCACGTCAATGGCAAGAGCGTGAAGACCCTCTACGGCGTCAGCTACCTCTACGCGGCAAAGGGCCTGTTCAGGGCCGCCCCGGACGCCTCCTCGCCCGAGACGAAGCCGACGCCGACCCCGGCCCCGACCCCCGACACCGGCTACACGGAGGGGATCGACATCAGCCACTGGCAGGGCACCATCGACTGGACGAAGGTCGCCGCCGCGGGCAAGCGGTTCGCGTTCATGAAGGCGTCCGAGGACATCGACTACATCGATCCCACCTACACCACGAACCGGGCCAAGGCGAAGGCGAACGGCCTGTACGTCGGCGCCTACCACTTCGCCCGCCCGAGCAATGCCACCGGGGACGCCGTCGCCGAGGCGGACCACTTCGTCGACACCGCGATGCCGGTCTCGGGCGAGCTGCTGCCGGTGCTGGACCTCGAGGACGACGGCGCCCTGTCCGTCGCGGCCCTCCAGACCTGGGTCAGGGACTTCCTCGGGCGCCTCTACGTGCGGACCGGGCTTCGTGCCGCCATCTACGTCTCGCCCGGCTTCTGGTCCAAGTACATGGGCAACACGGGCTGGTTCGCGGCCAACGGGTACACGACCCTCTGGATCGCGCACTGGGAGCCGGCGGCCGGCGTGCCGACGCTCCCCGCGAGCAACTGGGGCGGCCTCGGCTGGACCTTCTGGCAGTACACGTCGGGCGGCACCGTGCCCGGGATCAGCGGGCGCGTGGACCTGGACCGGTACCGCAGCGGTGACTTCACGCCGGTCCTGATCCCGTAGCGGCGGGGCGGCGGTCCCGGGGCCGCCGACCGATAGACTGCTCGCCAGCATGGACACGAGCAGCACGGCCATCGCCCCGGGAGCCCTGATCGAGCGGATCCGGGCGTCGGTCATCGGCGACGACGAGGCCGTCGCGGGACCATACGGGATCCGCCGCGTGACGTACGCCGACTACACGGCGTCGGGGCGCAGTCTCTCGTTCCTCGAGGACTACATCCGCGAGGCGGTCCTGCCGCTGTACGCGAACACCCACACTGAGTCGTCGGGGACCGGCCTCCAGACCTCGCGCTTCCGCGAGGAGGCGCGCCGCCTCGTCCTCGAGGGCGTGGGTGGGAACCCGGGCGCGCACGCTGTGATCTTCTGCGGGTCGGGCTCCACAGCGGCGATCAACCGCCTGGTCGACGTGCTGCAGCTCCGCATCCCGGCCGACCTCGACGCCCGCTGGGACCTGCGCTCGCACATTCCGGCGGACCAGCGGCCGGTCGTGTTCATCGGGCCGTACGAGCACCACAGCAACGAGCTGCCGTGGCGCGAGTCCATCGCGGACGTCGTCATGATCCGGGAGGATCGCGAGGGGCACATCGACCTCGCGGTCCTGCGCGAGGAGCTGGAGCGCTACGCGGCGCGGCCGCTCCGGATCGGGTCGTTCAGCGCCGCCTCGAACGTCACCGGGATCGTGTCCGACACGGCCGGGATCTCGCGCCTGCTCCACGAGCATGGGGCGCTGTCCTTCTTCGACTTCGCGGCGGCGGCGCCGTACGTGGCGATCGCGATGGACCCGCCCGACGACCCTTTGGCGCACATGGACGCGGTGTTCATCTCGCCCCACAAGTTCATCGGCGGGCCCGGGACGCCCGGGGTGCTGGTCGCGCGCCGGGAGCTGTTCCGGAACCGCGTCCCGTCGGTGCCGGGCGGCGGCACGGTCGCGTATGTCAACCCCGTGGAGCACGTGTATCTCTCGGACATCGAGCACCGCGAGGAGGGAGGCACGCCCGCGATCGTGGAGTCCATCCGCGCAGGCCTCGTGTTCGGGCTCAAAGCGGCCGTAGGCGTCGAGGCGATCCGCGAGCGCGAGGAGGCTTTCATCCGGCGCGCCCTCGATCGATGGGGGGCCAACCCGGCCATCGAGATCCTCGGCAGCCGCGAGGCGGAACGGCTCTCGATCGTCTCGTTCGTCGTGCGCCGCGGCGGCAGGTACCTGCACCACAACGTCGTGGTGGCGCTGCTCAATGACCTGTTCGGGATCCAATCCCGCGGCGGCTGCTCTTGCGCCGGACCGTACGGGCACCGGCTGCTGGGGATCGACCTCGAGACGAGCCACGCCTTCGAGCGCGAGATCGGGCGCGGCTGCGAGGGCATCAAGCCCGGCTGGGTCCGGGTCAACTTCAACTACTTCATCAGCGACGCCGTCTTCGAGTTCATGCTTGACGCCGTGGACCTCGTTGCGACCGACGGTTGGCGCGCGCTGGCCGATTACGCGTTCGAGCCCGCGACCGGGCTGTGGCGCCACCGCGACGGGACGCCGGAGCCGCCGCTCTCCCTGCGCGACATCGGGTACCCGGACGGGGTCATGACCTGGCCGTCGCACCGCCACCACGAGCCGGAGTCGCGGCTGGGGGCCTACCTCGACGAGGCGCGCGCGATCCTGGCGCGGCCGCCGCGATCGCTCGCGTCGCCCACGATCCCTGCCGGCGCCGTCGGGCCGGACTTCGAGGCGCTGCGCTGGTTCCTGGTCCCGGAGGACGTCGCCGCCGATGGCTGAGCGCCGGCCCGGGGTGATCTCCGCCGTCCTGGGCATCGACCTCGGGACCAGCGAGGCGAAGGCGGCGCTCGTGGGGCTCGATGGACGGCTCCTGGGCGTGGGACGCGGCACGTACCCGACGGACGTCGGCGCGGACGGGCGGGCCGAGCAGGATCCCCGCGACTGGTGGGCGGCGATCGAGGCCGCGGTCGGGTCGCTGGCGGACGCGCTGGCCGGCGCGGAGGTCCTCGCGATCTGCTGCGTGGGCCAGGGCCCGACCCTGACCGCCGTCGACGCCTCCGCGGCACCGGTCCGGCCCGCGCTCACCTGGCAGGACCGGCGGGCCGGGGCGGGCGGCTACGGCCTGCTGCCGCGGATGGCCTGGCTCTCGCGAGAGGACCCGGCCGGCGCCGCCCGTGCGCGCTGGCTGCTGGCGTCGTGGGACGCGGCCGGGCTGTGGCTGAGCGGCGAGGCGGCCGCGACGGTCCAGGGTCACGAGGCGGCCCTCACGGCGGACGAGCTGGCCACGGCCGGGGTCCGGGCCGAGGCGATGCCGCCGGCCCTCGCCTTCGGGTCACGGCTTGGTTCACTCCGCCCGAACGTGGCGGCTGCCCTTGGGTTGCGACCGGGGACCCCGGTCGTCGCGGGCGTGAACGACGGCACGGCCTCGATGCTCGGCGCGGGCCTTCGTGTCGCGGGTGACGCGGTCGACACGGGCGGGACCTCCGGCGGGATCGGCATCTACACGGATCGCCCGGTGCACGTGGAGCACGCGTTCCTCGCCCCGGCGCCTCTGCCCGGCCGCTGGGTCGTGGGCGGGGCGATGGCGGCCCTGGGCGCGTCGGTGGACTGGGTGCGGACCGAGCTGCTCGACGGCCGCTGGACGCCTGACGAGCTGTTCGAGGCGGCGGCCACCGTTGAGCCCGGCGCGGGCGGCCTCGTCTTCATGCCGTACCTCGCGGGCGAACGAGCCCCGATCTTCGATGAGCACGCCCGTGGCGTGCTGTTCGGGCTGACGCTGGCTCACGGGCCGGCGGAGATCGCGCGCGCGGCGCTGGAGGGGGCGGCCTACGCGGTTCGCCACGTCGCGGAGCCGCTGGCCGAGGCGGGCGCCCCGGTCCGCGAGCTGCGGCCGGCGGGCAAGGCGACCCCCGGCGACCTCTGGGCGCGGATCAAGGCGGACGTCCTGGGCGTGCCGGTCGCGATCCCCGCGGCGGGCGAGACGGCCGTCATGGGCGCCGCGATCCTCGCCGCGGTGGGCGTCGGGGCACTCGGCTCGCTCGAGGAAGGTGTGGCCGCGAT